>CAYNXN010000035.1:0-11929 GCA_964401175.1 uncultured Dehalococcoidales bacterium
CTGACAGCGAGTCAGTCTCGAAAGTGGCCAGCCGGCTCAACTCACCGTCCAGGTCCGAACGCCACAGGTACCCCACCACCACGCCATCCTCATCCTCGCCGTGACCACTCAGCCGAACGATGTCCCCTTGTGTGAACTCCGGCGATATCGCCGGTACAAATGCCGCCGGTGGCTGGTTCGGCTCAGGTGCGTCAGGGACACAGCCCGCCAGCAACAGCATCGCACCTGCCAAGAGCAGCGCGCGCCTCATGCCTCACCTCCCGCGTTCTTCTCGCCGGGGACTCGCCTGACCCATGCAGTCAGGCTGAACACGCGTCGCGGAGCCGAAAACGCCCGGCGCTCCACCGTCAGTAGAACGACGAGGCATGTTCCGCCGTTTATGTTCTACACACGGGCGGCGAAGAGCAACCTCAGTCTGAAGCCGGAGGACTCAACACGAACCGCCGACCTACGATCGGACTAGAATCCGCTGCCATCCGGGACAGCGTCGCCGGAGTTCGGCGCCGGACCAACAGGCCCCGCGCCGGAGCCCACGCTGCCGTAGGCACCGCCAGGTGAATCGATTCCGCTTCCATCGGATACGCCATCTCCGGCGTTTGGAGCCGAACCGGCGGGACCATTGGGAGCAGCCAGTGCGGTACCAGCCGTCATCAGGACCAGTACAGTAACGATAACCAGGATAGCCAGCTTTCTCACAGGAGCCTCCTCATGCACAGTCTACGCTCTCAGAATGAAGCAGTCACCCGGATGCACCTCTGTCAAATATGTCCGGGAGGGCGTGAGATGAATCCTTGCCATGCGGGACGGTATTACGCACCCGCTCACTGCACACCAGTGGTCCGATACTCTGCCTTGCACACTAGAACGCACGAACCTTCGCACTGTCAGGTCTGGCGCCGCGATTTGGTTGGTCGGGAGCAACTCGGGTGCCGTGTCGCCGGCGCTTCACTACGTAGAGAATCACACAGAACCTCGCACACTGCATCTCGGCGCAGGCTCCACCTGCCACAAGGTTGCATTCCGCAATGAGGCCACCAATAATGTCCGCAAAGTGACGGCTTATTCATACCTTGCGCGACATCTGTTGTTGCCCTGCCTGGACATCATGCGCGGCACCCATGTAGGCACGCGTCTCGAGGAACTCGATGAATCCCAGTGGTGGCCGCGACAGCGACTCGAGCTGCTGCAATCCCAGCGACTCCGGGTGCTCATCCGGCACGCGTATGACCGAGTTCCATACTACCGGCGAGTGATGAATGAGTGCGGCGTACTGCCGCGCGACATCGAGTCGGCAGCGGACCTGCCGTTACTGCCGGTGCTCACCAAGGAAGACATCAGACGTTCACCACAGGCAATGATGGCCGAGTGCTTTCCTCGAAACAGGCTGTTGCGCGGAAGAACCAGTGGCTCGACCGGCACGCCACTTGCCTTCGTGTCATCTCGCGACAGCCGGTGGTCGCACGGCATGGCAAGATCGCTGCGCGCACTGGCCTGGACCGGAGTCTCACCCGGTGATCCTGTTCTTCGCGTGCGAGGACGGGGAGAATTCGTCGAGGAGGCGGCATTCCAGCGTCTCACTCGTCTGCTTTCCCGCGAGAGTTTCATTGATCCCGCCGGGTTCACCGAATCATCCCTTCGAGTCGCCGTGCAGCGCATCGCCAGGTTGCGCCCACGCGCCACAGTGGGTTACCCGAGTGTCTTGTGCATCCTAGCCGACTACATCCGGGAGTCCGGCTCTCCCGCTCCGGACGCCGGATGCATCGTGACGGGAGGAGAGACGCTGTTCGCCCACCAGCGAGAACTGCTGCGTGACATCTTCGGCAACGAGCCCTTCTCCAAATACAGCTCCTTCGAGAACTACGAGATTGCCATGGAGTGCCGGTCGCACACGGGACTGCACATCGCCGCGGAAGACTTCGTCGTGGAGGTAGTGGATGAAGCAGGCCAGCCCAAGGAACCGGGGCACCCCGGTCGCGTACTGGTCACGAGCCTCCACGAGTGCGGCATGCCGCTGATCCGCTACGACACGGCCGACGAGGGGTCCCTGCTCGAGGGCGACTGCGCCTGCGGCCGAGCCCTGCCTCGCCTGTCCGGCGTCATCGGCCGGACTGGCAGCGTCATCTACACTCCGTCGGGCAAAAGGCTCTCGACCAATACGCTGGATTCCTCAGGGCTGGTTCCTCTTGGTATTCGCCAGTTTCAGTTGCTGCAGGAGCGACTGGACCACATCACAGTGAGACTCATCCCGGGCAGTGAGCTCGCCTCCAGTGAGGCGCGCACTGTGATCGACGCAGCCAGATCGCAATTCGAAGCCTGGCTGGGAGACGACGTCCGCGTGGAGGTCGAAATCGTGGATCGCATCGCCCCCACTCCGGCCGGGAAACACCTGTACCTGATCTCCAACGTGAGGCCACCCATGCCTTAGGGCGTGGGACGGCCTCACCTCATTCAGAAGAGCACAACATCCCAGCCCAGAAACGCCATACCCACCGATCAGCGGGCGTTCTCATCGTCCTGCCACGAACCAGAAGCGTCGCCTTCCGTGTCGACAGAGGTCACCACCCACAACCCGGTTGCCCTCGAGGTCCCGTGTCTCGAAGAGGTAGAAGTCCGGCATCCCCGGAGGGAACGTCAATTTCCAGTTGAACAAGGACTCGTAGAATGCTCTGGCGCTCTGCAGGTCGTCCGTCGTGATGTCGAAATGGACCACTGTGGGCATCGATGCACTTCGTTGCTCTGAGTCGCTGTCTCTCCTCAGCCGACGCCTGCGGCAGAACCAGGGAGGCCGAGCAGAAGGGCGACGCAACCAGCGGCACGCGCGAACTGTCGAGAGCGCCCATTCAGGGCGAGACCACTCCAGGGATCCGGCGTAAGCCTGCTCAGGGACGCTGCCATTGCGTTGAGGGCTGCAAGGTTTCAGCCCCGTGCCGGTCGTGACCGCCTGTGCCGTGAGATACCCATCGGAAACGGGTGGACGCAGTCCACTCCCGCACCTACTGGTTCGACCCCACGGCGAAGACGCGCTGTCACCACTACGTCTTCTCAGCCCAGAAGCCCGACAGTCCGGGCACATCTGGCCGTGCCTTCATCCAGGTGTCAAAGCTGTCCTGGCCGGTTGCCGTCCCCGGCCGCTTCCGTTCCCATCTCCTGACCAACTCGGCCTGCGCTTCGGTGATCTTGTTCTCCCGTTCATACCTGTCCACCGTCTCCAAGACCGCCTTCTGTGACGGGAATGGTTTGGCTCTGCTCTCCTTACGTGGCGTGAGCACGGGCCTGTCCATCTCCTGCCAGGATATCTTCCCGGGAGCACCTGTGGCTCGACCCACCGGGGGCACTCCCGGCAAGTTCGGCCGCGATGCCATCCAGGCGTCAAAACGCTCGCGGCCGCCGTCGATGGGTGGTCTGGCAGACTCCCAGACACGGTACTGGGCAGCCTGCCCCGCAGTGATTCTGCCTTGCTTCACCAGTCTATCCAGCAACTCGGCCGTTCCCTTGTCCCCTGTCGTTCCCCTCCGCCCGGGTGGTTCTGATCTCCGCTGTGGAATAGCCATTGCGCCTTCGCCCTCCTTCGTCCTCTCGTGAATTCGGATCTCAGCCAGCTCAAGTCTTCATCCCGCTTCCTTAGTCAGTCTAGTCCTTTCGGATGTGAAAGTCCCACGAGCATGCAACTTCCGTACCCGGAATGCGGCACACCGGCCGTGCGAACGCAGTACCGAGCCTGCATGAGTGTGATGGCAGACGCGTAGAGATCACATCGACCGAGAACCGGCTGAGGCTTCCCGGCATTTCGCGCATCGTTCACCCGTCGCCGAGACTGGCCATTCGGGGCGGCAGGTACTACAATGCAACACATGCGCACGGCTGTTGCGCGGGGCGGTGGCGCGTACGCCTGAATGCGGATTCAAGGGTTGTGTCATGGGAACTGTCAATGTGAGGACTGCGGATGCGCAAAGCTCGAACGCTATCGAAGGCGCCGGCATGTTGCCCCGTAGCGACACCAAGGAGGTCAGAACATGGGCATACTCTGGTATCTGTTGATAGGTGCGGTCATCGGCATCGTGGCCAGAATACTCCTTCCGGGCAAGGAGAGGATGGGCTGGATCATGACAGTGCTGCTCGGGGCCCTCGGCGCGTTTCTGGCCGGGAGCCTGGGTACCTGGCTGGGCTGGTATACGTTCCCGTCATGGATCGGCTTCGCCGTCGCCGTTGTGGTCGCGATGATTCTGATCGGCCTCTACAGTGGAGCCAAGCGCAGGTAGCAGGAACCGCCATCACCAGACTGCTATTGCCTGACGGTCAGCTGCCATTGGCCGGACGGCTGTGCGCCGCTGGCCTCGCCATCTGAGTCCGCGGCTGGAGCCATCTGCCCGGAGAACATCGCATGGCGTGGGAGACTCAACTGAACCACAGCAACCACGCGACCACTCCCGCGATGCCCAGGATGCAGACGACGATGATCAGTTCCGCCACGCGGCTATGCGGCCGCTTCGCGGCCATGCGTGCTTCCGCCTCTGCCTCAAACTCGGCCCGGAGGGGCATCGGAATGAGACGCACCATCGCCGCGATGGCCAACGGTATGACGACTATGTCATCGACGAGGCCGTGAAACGGAATGAAGTCCGGCAGTACATCGAACGGAGTCAGCGCATAGAGCGCGGCCACGGCGGCCAGTGCTTTGACGTACCACGGCGTCCGAGAATCACGCAGCGCCAGATACGAGACCCGCGTGTCCCTCCTGGCCGCCCGCTTCCACGTTCTCAGTTGCTCAAACACATGGGCGCTCCAAACCACTCCCCTGTGGGCGTGGGGGACCTAACCTCAGAATCTCACCGGCCCTGCCCACTCATTCCCAATCCTTAATCCGCGATTCGGAACGCTCAACGCGTTTCCGGCCGCCAGTTCACTACGGCCGGTGACTGGCGTCTGCCTTCTCCCTCTTGCCGCGTAGCACGTTGGCGAGGTCGTGCAGCACGTCCATCGCCTGGCTGAATGGCGGGGCGTACGCCAGGTCGAGGTTGGCCATAGTATCCACCGTCATTCCGGTGGTGATGGCCGTCGCCAGCACGTCGGTGCGCTTTGAGACGTCGCTCTTCCCCACCATCTGGGCACCCAGCACACGCCCCGTCGTCACGTCGGCGATCAGCTTGACCCGGGCCTCAAGGGCGCCCGGATAGTACCCGGCACGGTCGAGTCCCTTTCCGGCGGCTACGATGGGGTTGAAGCCGGCCGAGGGCGCCTCGTCCACGGTGATGCCCACGTGCCCTACGCTGAGGTCAAACACCTTGACCACGGCGGTGCCGACAACCCCGGGGAAGATGTCCCGGTCTCCGGTCACGTTGTTGCCGATGACGCGTCCGTGCTTATTGGCAGTAGAGCCCATCGGGGTGAACACGCGCTTCCGTGTGACTAGATGCACGTTCTCCACGCAGTCGCCGCCCGCATAGATATCGGGGTCGCTCGTTTGAAGGTACTCATTCACTAGTACGCCGCCAAGCGGGCCGATGTCCAGCCCGGCGTCGCTGGCCAGGCCACTGTTGGGCCGGAAGCCGAGCGCCAGCAGCACCACATCCGCCTCGATGCTTTCCTTATCAGTGACGACTCTTCTGACCCTGCCCTGTGCGTCCCCCTCAAGGCTCACCACCCGCTGGCCGGTGTAGAGATGCACGCCCTTGTCCAACAGTTCTTGTTCGACTGCGGGCGCCATGTCTGCGTCGAGCAGCCCGGGGAGTACGTGTTCCATCATCTCCACCACGCTGACGTCCAGCCCCCGCTCAGCGAATGCCTCCGCGGACTCCATGCCGATGAGCCCCCCGCCGACGATAAGTGCCTTTCGAGCGTCAGCCGCTGCCAGCGCGGCGATGATACGGTTCGCATCGGATATCTTTGTGAGGGTGAACACGCCATCGAGATCCCTGCCGTCCAGGGAGGCGGGCACGAAGGGAACCGCTCCTGTGGCAATGACCAGCTTGTCATACGGCAGGGTCGACGTAACGCCGGTGTTGACATCAACCAGATCGACCCTACGCACTGCCCGGTCTATCCTTGTTGCCCTCGTCCAGCCCAGCACGTCGATGTTCGACCTTTCTTTGAACTGCTGCGGCGTCCTGATGAGCAACGCATGCTCGCTCTTGATGCGTCCACCCATGTAATAGGGCAGTCCGCACGAGCCCTCAGAGACAGTAGGGCCCTGTTCAACAATGGTGATGCGCGCTGAGGCATCGCGCCTGCGCGCCCTGGCGGCGGTCTTGGGACCACAAGCCATACCACCTACTATGACTATCTGTTGTTCACCAGCCATGGAATACCTCCCCACAGGCTTCGGCAACCAGAGCGCAGACCACTATGCCTTGCACGCCGTCCCTCTCCACAAGTGACGACCACGAAGGCTTGAGGTCGCTTCGCGGATTGTGTCAGGCGGAATAGGGGGTGTCAAACACCAACCATCTTCCACCGACGGGCGTCAGATGCCGGTCCCATTCATGCGGCCACCGGACAGGCGCCGCGACGCCGCACTGCGGCGGCAGCTTCAGTCGCCCGCACTCCGAGGCGAAGCTGCCATTATGGCGGACAACGCATACCCCACCCGTCTTCAACTGCGGTCGAAGTAGATATTCTTACCGCTGGCCGATAGCGGAATGGCCACGATCACATCGGCGTCAAGCCATTGCAGTTTCCGTGCCGCCAGGCCAACAGTGCGCATCACTCGGTTGTCGATGTTGTGCTCCGCGGCAACTTTCGCTGCCGAGCCCAGGGCTATGCCGAGGTCAATAGCGGCATACAGGCACACCGGGCCAGAGAAGTCGCTGCTCTCATCGCCTCGGTCACGCGCATTCATCAAACCACGGCATGTTCTGAAGCCACATGCGCCGCAATCCATGGGAACCTCGGGCTTCCTCGGACCGCCTGAGGTACCGATCAGCACGACTGCAAGAGAACCGCGCAGGTTACGGGCGTCGCGCAGAAAACCCTTACTGGTGACGTCATCCCGTCCCGAGGCATTTCGCTCCAGTGCCTCTGCCAGCACCTGCAGATCGTCGCCATCGACCACAAGCAACTGTATTGTGTCGACGCCTCTCGTCTTCGGGGCCGTTCGAGCCGAAGCAGCCATCAGCGCGGCCACCTCCCTCACAGCCTCGAGTTGCGCTTCAGCCGCAGTGATCTTGCTCATTCTCTGTCTCCTTCTTCCGCACAACGTTACTGCCACACAAGTGACGGCAGCATCAAGCTACCGGGACAGAATCAATACCGCAAGCAGATCGCCAGCAGCAGAGCAGGGGTCATGTCGGCGGATGGACTGTCGTGCTCGCAATTCTCGGATCGAAACCAAGGTCCCCGGCACACGACGGCGGCTGTGACCCAACTCAGAACGCAGATCACCTCTCTCGACGTCATGACGTCCAGTCGAGCCCGCGCCCTGTTTCTCATTCTCCAACGAGACAACAGCGGCCGGCCAGGGACGCATCAAGCACGCTTGCCCGCGGACTCCGCGATGGCCTTCGCCCAGGCGGCTGCCCGCTGCATCTCACCACCCCTCAGGGGCCCTTCGCGTCCGTTCACGAAAAAGCCCTCCACTGGCTCTATCAACGGCCAGCCCTTGTCTCGCAGTGTGCCGGCCATCCTCGGTGCCGCATACCCGAAAATCCGGACCCACCGTGCTGGCATCCTGGTATCGAACACTGCGGCGTGCATGCCACCGACTGGCCCCTGGAGGCCGTTGAGAAAGCCCTGCACTGACTGGGTCGGCCTTCCACCATGCGTTGGCGAGCCGATAATAAACAGGTCCACCGACCTCAAGTCCGAGGAAGTCACCTTGCTCACCGGAACGAGGCGCACCTCTCCCCCGATGACGTCCCCGACGGCGGTGGCGATCTTCTCCGTGTTCCCATGAATCGAGTCGAATACTATGAGTGTCTTCATTCTCGCCCTCACACCTCGCACGACTGCACAAACCATGCTCGCACTCGATAGCCCATGTGTCAAGGGCAATCGGCCGCCTCCATCCGGCTCGGAACGACGTCACACCGACATGCAGCACTCACCCCGATTTCTCCGGGCGCAGGCCACACCCGGAATTCCTCACGCGGGTTGCACGCCCTTCGATACGATGGCGCGACAGTTACTGAGCGGTAGAGGAACAGCTAATGCATGGTGGCAGCGGGAGATGAGAGCTCGTGCTCTACGCCAGTGTCGGGCGGGCGCGGCGGCCGCGCATCACTTGCCCGACCACATGTTGCCCTGACGCTCCCAGCCCCAGAGTTCGCTGGCATAGAGATGCTTGAAATCTCGGCGCTCCTGCTGATAGTCCGGGAAACGCCTGTCGGGTGAGAGCTTGAACAGCCGGGGCAGCAGGTGCATCTGGTACGCCGCCCTCTCCAGTTCCTCGCGATCAGCCGGGTGCGCCAGCATGTTGATTATGTCGAGTGCTTTCTCCGCCTGGGACTTGCCGGAGAGGTTGACAATGCCATTCTCCGTGGCCACCCAGGAAACGAACTGGCTGGGCACGTCCACGATGGTGCCCTGCGGCAACATGGGCACGAAGCGCGAGCGGCCTCTGGCATCCCGCGAGGTCGCGGCCAGCACGCCCCGGCCTCCCTTCGCCATGGCGCAGCCAACGATGAACTGGAATTGACCACCCGTGCCTGACACCGGCCGGCCAGCGTGGAAACCGCACGCGTCCTGCCCGTACAGATCCATCGACAGGAAGCTGTTGATACCTATCGCATGGTCGTTCTTGCTCAGCGTGAGGATGTTGTTGGTGTAGTACGAATCGTACCCCGCGAAGAAGTTGTTGTGGTGCAGGAAGCGGTAGTAGCGCTCAGTGTTGAATGGAAACATGAAGTTGTAGACGCAGCGTCCAGGATCCAGGCTCTTACGGCTGTTATCGATGCAGCCGGCCTCGATGAGCGTGAAGATCCACTCGCCACCCATCTGGGTGTGCACCCCGAGATGCCGCAGGCCCGCATCCTTCACGGCGAGCACCACCGCCAGGGGAATCGCCCCGATGCCCACCTGAAGGCAATCACCGTCGCCCATGATGGAGAGGATGTGCTGCGCGATTGCCAGGTGCTCGTCCGACAGTCTCGTCCCGGCCTCGTCCACCTGCGGCCAGCGAAAGCGAGAATCAGACGGCTCCACCTCGATGAAGCAGTCGACCTCCTCCACGGGCAGCATCATGCTGCGGCCAGCCTCGCACCACGGGTAGTCCTGGCGAACTTCAACAGCCACCTTCTTCGCCGACTGCACCGCCGTCATGGAGTTGGCCACGCCATAGGCAAAGTTCACCATGCCGTTCTCGGGTGGCGCCGAGGCCACCACGGCCCAATCCATGGCCGACTTCTCCTTGTCGCGCCGTGCCCAGCGTGAGTAGAGGTAGCACATACCTGCGGACCAGCCCCAGTGTCCCCAGTCCACCGACCGGTTCTCGTCGTTCCAGCGCCGCGTCTCACCAGTGAAGAAGAAGTCGTGCAGCAGACACCAGCGCGCCTCCGGATCCTTCTCTTGCAGTACGGGCGCCGCCAGCGTGCTGCACTGCGTCCACAACTCGATGTTCTGCAGCCGTCCGGGACCGTCGCCCAGGCGGTCGCACAACGCATGGATCGTCGCCACCGGGTCCGAGCCCGGTCCGCCCGTGTAGAGCCAGTCGCCGCTGTGTACCAGACTTGCCCACTGCGGCGCGGTGACCGTCTTGTCGCGGACCTGCTGTTGCCACGTGGTCTCCATCGACTCCCTCCGAGGATGAAAGAGTCCGTTATTGTAATCCAGGCATATTCCGGGGTTTCAGCGTCCGTCGGGCGAATCCTGGCCGTTCAATCGGGACAGACCTTGCGTATCGCCCTCTCCCATCTGTACTGAGGTCCAGCCAGTCGACAATTCCAGCTACATCAGGTCGAAGCGGCCACCATCGATGGCAATGGTCTGGCCATCAATGAACGACGCGTGATCGGACACGAGGAAGAGCACGCCATTAGCGATATCCTCCGGCAGTCCGAGCCGGCCCATGGCGGCGGAGGCGGCGGCATGTTCCTTGTACTCCCGCACCTGCTCGGGAGTGCGGTTGACCGCGAGGATGGGCGTATCGATGCTGCCGGGAGCAATCGTGTTGACGTTGATGCCATACGGCCCAAGGGCGCGCGCGCAGCCTTTGGTGAGCTGCGTAATCGCTGCCTTGGCGGCGCCATAATTGATGCCACCGACATCGGTCCAGCCCAGTCCGGCAATGGACGAGATGTTCACTATCCTGCCGGATCGCTGCCGCATCATGTGCTGCGCCACTGCCTGAATGCAGAAGAATACCCCTTTCAGGTCGGTGTCCAGCACGTGGTCCCAGGCATCTTCGGACATCTCCAGCAGCGTGCTCCGGCTCGTGACGCCGGCGTTGTTGACGAGGACATCGACGCGGCCCAGTTCACCCATCACGATGTCAGCCATGCGCCGGATGCTGCCGATATCCTTGACGTCGAGCGGGATACAGAGGGTCCGGACGCCGTACTGCCGTTCAAGTTCCTCGGCCACCTGACGGCTCATATCCATGTTGCGAGCGGCGATAGCCACGGTGCACCCGGCACTGGCGAGGCCTGAAGCAATACCCTTGCCTATGCCACTGTTGCCGCCGGTCACCACCGCAATCCGGCCACTAAGGTTCACCGGAAGAAAACTCATCTGTACTCCTCCTTTATGAGCGGCTCGCGTAGCCGCTGACGTCGCGATGATACGTGTGCAGAATCCGCTGAGCAAGCCTCCGGACGGCAGGGATTCCAGGCGCCGCCTCACTGCCACACATCAGTAGGTCAGCACCATGCCTCCATCGAAGAGGAGGTCGCCACCCACGAGATGACGGCCGTGGTGTGAGAATCCGAACACGAACAGGTTGGCCACCTCGACAGGGCGCATCAGTTCCTTGACGCGAGACCGGCCGAGCATGACGTCGGTCACCACCTCCTCGGGCGTGATGTTACGCTGCCGCGCCTGATCCGGCACCTGCCCCAATGCGAGAGGCGTGCTGACGTAGCCGACACTGACGGAGAACGACCGTATCCTGCCATCGCCCTCCGCGGCAATGGATTGGGTCAGTCCTCGCAACGCAAACTTGGCCACGTTGTAGGCCACTTTGTTCTTCGTGGCGATGTGCGCGTGGACGGAGCACATGTTCGCAATCACTCCCCCACCACCAACTCCGGCCCGCATGTGCGGGATGCAGAGCCTGGAAAGATAGAACGGCGCCCGCACCATGACGTGCTGCATCCGGTCATAGACCTCCAACGGGAATTCCTCGATAGGATCGACATGCTGCATTCCGGCTACGTTCGCCAGAAAACGTATCCGCCCCAGTCGCGCCGCCGCACTGACCGTTGTCTCCATGTCGCGTACGCTCTGCAGGTCCGCCATGACCGGCACGACCTTCGCCCCCATTTCCGCCGCCCGCGCCACCGTCTGCTGCAGCCCGCGCTCTGCGATGTCCATCGCGACCACCTGTACGCCGTTGACCGCAAGGGCAATCGCGAGCGCACGGCCGATGCCGCTGGCAGCACCCGTGACCAGCGCCACATGGTCGTCAGCGAACTCCGGCGAATCGATGCGAATGATGTCCTGGCTGAGTATCTCGGGCTCGCGCAGCGCCTGTGTCTTCTCGCTCATCTTGCTCTCCCCTATTCGCCCATCCGGCACCTGGAAACGCCTTACCCACGGTCTACCTGCTGAGCTCACCCCAGCCCGGGAGACTTGCACGCTCCACCATTGCAGGTGCAACAGCGCAGCAGTCAGTGCAGCAGATTATACGCGTTGGTCTGGCACATGAGGCGAATCTTCTCATCCGGCACCCCTCGCATGAGAAACTCCAGTATGAGTCTCCTCATACCCTCAACTGGATGGGGATAAGTGAGCTGACCGCCATCGGAGGCGAAGACGATGCGTTCAGCGCCAACCGCCTCAT
>CAYNXN010000036.1:0-11758 GCA_964401175.1 uncultured Dehalococcoidales bacterium
GGCTGCTTCCTCATCAGCATGCTTGCCAGCGGGACGGTGGTCCTTCCCGGGATGGGCGCCGTCATCACCTTCACACTGGGCGGCGTGTTGAACCCGCTCCTCGTTGGCGTGATCGCCGGGTTGGGTGAGTCCACCGGCGCCGTGGGCGCCTACCTGACTGGATATGGCGGCCGTGGCCTGCTGCCGAGCGAGCCACTACAGGGCAGGTTCTCCCGCTTCATGGACCGTCATGGCTCGAAGGCGATGTTCATCATGGCGGCCATCATCAATCCCCTCTACTATCCCTTTGCCGTCTGGATGGGCGTTCTGCGGGTGCACATGAAGAAGTTCTTCATCTGCACCTTGCTGGGGCGCACCGTCAAGAATGTGCTGCTTGCCTACCTGGGCTTCTTCGGCATACGTACGGTGCTGCAGTGGCTGGGGATCGCGGTTTGACTTGTGCAGCCGCCACTGAGTACGGTATATTTGTGCGGTTCGGTGGGGCTGTAGCTCAATCGGGAGAGCGTTTGACTGGCAGTCAAAAGGTAGTGGGTTCGAATCCCATCAGCTCCACCATTCGTATTTCCCCCTCGGGCGTCCGACTGTTGTACGGTCGGCCGCAGTAGCAGGGTCGGTTGCGCATGAACCAGACTCGCGCCAGCCGTACGGTCAGGGTGGTACCGGCGATTCTCACCGATAGCCCCATTGAACTCGCACGCATGGTTGCGCAGGCCAACTCCTTTGCGCCGTTCGTCCAGGTGGACATCATGGACGGTGTGTTCGTGCCCACTCGCAGCATCGGTCCCACCGAGCTGAGGGCGCTGGATATCAGCTTCGAGTGGGAGGCGCATCTCATGGTCGCCGATCCGATGCAGCATCTTGAGCCGTTTCGTGATGCGGGCGCCGCACGGGTTGTCTTTCATGTTGAAGGGGTCTCTAACCCTCAGGCGGTGATTGCGCGCGCCCGCGCTCTCGACATGGGAGTTGGTGTGGCGCTCAATCCACCGAGCGACGTTAACCTGATCGAGCCGCTGCTGCCTGAGGTCGACTGCGTGTTGCTTATGACTGTCTACCCCGGCTACTACGGTGCACCATTTGTGCCCGACGTGATGCACAAAGTCCCGCGTGTGCGTGCGCTCCGGGCTGACGTTGAGATAGGGGTGGATGGTGGTGTCAAGGCGAGCAACATCGCCGCGGTCGCCCGACAGGGAGTGGACACGATCTGCATCGGCAGCGCGGTGTTCTCCAGCCCGGACCCTGAGGCGAGCTACCGGCGGCTCACGTCGTTGGTGTGTGACCTGTAGCGGCCGGCTCTCTATCTGGCCACCATCTGAGCCCGACGCCGTCGCCTCCGTCAGCGCCTACGAAAGTCCCAGCGCCTGCGCCAGCACCCCGGCGTCGTCGCGTTCCAGTTGGATGCGTCCCACGCGACGATTCAGACCCTGCAATGCCTGCAGGTCGCCCAGCGCCTGCGCATCGGCAATCGTGCCAAAAGAGTAGCCTCTGCCGGGAACGGGCATGTCGCTTTCGTGCCTGCTCACCACCTGGAGCAGGACGCACTCGTCCGGTCCGCCCTTGTGCAACTGGCCGGTGGAGTGCAGATACCGGGGACCGTACCCCAGTGTAGTGCTTACGCGGTACGTCGTGGCGATCTCGCGCCGCAGTGCGGCGAAGACGCTGTCGATCTCGGGTCGCTGTCTGAGGTAGGCGAGAGTGGCGAAGTAATCGCGTGGTCGCAAAGACTCGAGCAGCGGCGTGAGCAAGGAGATGGCATCAACCGGGGGCAGCCCGCCGTTCTGCTCGTAGTACGACAGCACCCTTGTGCTGGCGTCTTTGGCCCTCTGCACGTCGGGCTGGTCGAACGGATTCATGCCCAGAAGTGTGCCCGCGACCGCCGTGGCGTACTCCCAGCGATAGAACTCCGCCGCCAGGGAGTACGGCTCATCCATGTTCAATGTAACGCACGGGAACTCCGCCCGCCGAAGTCTCAAGACCGTGGAGTCGGCTTCTTCGTTCGCATCGCCTTCGAGCCGCAGATAGGCAAATGCACGGTCCGCGCCGTAGTCTTCGATGCCAAGTGTCGGCTCCGCCGTGACGGGCACGATGCCCTGGCCTTCCTTTCCGGTGCTCTCGGCCAGCAACTGCTCGGCCCACAGTCCGAAGCTCGCCAGACGGGGTGATGTCAGCAACGTCAACTTGTTGCGTCCAAGTCGTGCGCAGCCTGAGATGAACGCCCCAAGGTGAGCGCCGGGGTTGTCATGCGGGGGAATTCCGGGCCGGCAACGCCGGGCCATCTGCTCCGCGTGAGCGAGAAGCCGGGGAGGATTCAGTCCCAGCAGTGAGGCCGGCACAAGTCCGAAGAGCGACAACACCGAGTAACGGCCGCCGATATCCGTCGGGTTCTGAAACACCTTACGGAAGCTCCGTTGGAGCGCCGTCTGCTCAAGCGAGGAGCCGGGGTCAGTGATGGCGACGAAGTGAGCACCCATCCTCTGGCCCTCGACCTGCTGTATCTCGTGGAAGTAGTACTCGTACAGCGCAGTGGGCTCGAGTGTGCTCCCCGACTTCGATGCGACGATGAACAGCGAGTGTTTCAAATCGATCTCTCGAGTCACGGCATCGATGACAGCCGGCACCGTGGAGTCCAGGACATGCAGTCGTGGAAACCCCCGGGCGCGGCCGATCACCTGGTTCACTACCTCGGCGCCCAGGCTGCTGCCTCCCATGCCCAGAAGAACGACATCGCTGAATCCCTCCTGGCGGCATGTCTCGGCAAAGGACTGCAGCGGTTGAGAGAACGGCGTCATCGTTTGGGGGGCGCGCAGCCATCCGAGTCTCTGTCGAGACTCCTCCCGGTTGCCCGGCCACAACGTCACATCGTGGCTCTCCAGCCGCTCGCTGAAGCGCAAGGCTCCGAGCTCGTTGAGACAAACCGCGACGGAGTGCTTGACCTCACCCGGGAGGCATTCGAACCCATCGCTAGTCGTCATCATCCGTCTCCTCCGCCTCCTCTGCGTCCTGGGCCTCGTCGGTCTCGTCGAACGCCTCTATCTCTTCCTCTATCTCGTCGTTATCCTCCATGCTCTCCGCATCAGCCATTCCCTCGAGAGCGGTATCCGTCGGGTGAGGCTCCGACGCCTCGGCGGGCTGCGCTCGTCCCCGAGACAGCCGCTCACGTTCGAGCGCCTCCACTTTTTCCAACCTGCGCCGGTGACGTTCGTCACCCGAGAAACGCGCCATCAGAAAGGCAACGGCAAGTTCGGTTGCCACTTCGATGCCGACGACTCTCGCACCGAGACACAGCGTATTGAGGTCGTCGTGCTCAACGCCCTGGTGAGCGGAGTAGGTGTCATGACAGACGCAGGCGCGGATCGACGCCATCTTGTTTGCCGCGACGCAGGCTCCGACCCCGCTGCCGCAGATGATGATTCCCCGGTCCACGACACCCGCGCCGATGGCCTGTCCGACACGCTCCACGTAGTCAGGATAGTCGTCGTGCGGGTCGAATGTCTCGGCTCCCAGGTCCACGATGTCGAGGCTCCCGGTCAGCCGGCGGACCAGTTCCTGCTTCAGTTCGAAACCCCCGTGATCCGCCGCGATCGCCACGCGTAGTCTCATGCGTGTCCCCCTTTCACGAGTATGAACGCCTCACGGGCGATGCGCTCCGCCGTGAAGCCGAATTCGCGGAAGAGCCTCTCTCCCGGAGCCGACCTGCCGAAGGTATCGATGCCGAGGGACTTGCCCCCGGATCCGGTGTAGCGCGCCCAGCCGAGCGTGCTTCCGGCTTCAACCGAGACTCTGGCGTGGATGTCAGGCGGAAGTACATATCGCCGGTAGTCCTCGGATTGGCCCTCGAATAGCTCCCACGACGGCATGGAGACGACCCGCGCCGCCACGTGTTCTTGTTCGAGGATCCCGGCTGCCTCCATCGCTGGCGCCAGTTCTGATCCCGTTGCGATGATGATCACGTCCGGAGTGCGCCCGGGCTCCAGCACGATGTACGCTCCTCTGATCAGCTCGCCGGCGCCATGTCCCCTGCTGCGGTCGATGGCGGGTACGTTCTGTCGCGTGAGCACCAGGGCTGTCGGTCCGGCTGTATTGCTTACCGCGAAGCGCCAGGCCTCCACCGTTTCGGCGGCATCCGCCGGCCTGATTGTGGTCAGACCGGGCACCGCGCGAAGGCCGAGCAGGTGCTCGACGGGCTGATGTGTCGGGCCGTCCTCACCGACTCCAATTGAGTCGTGGGTGAACACGTATACGACACGCAGGTGCATCAGGGCCGCCAGGCGCACGGCCGGGCGCATGTAGTCGTAGAAAACCAAGAACGTGGACGCATAGGGGATGGCGCATCCGTGTAACGCGAGGCCATTGCAGATGGCGGCCATCGCGTGCTCCCGCACTCCGAACTGGATATTGCGCCCGTCGTAATCCGGCGGCCTGAAGTCGCCACCACCCGGAATGTACGTCTTGGTTGAAGGCGACAGGTCGCCGCTGCCACCGAGCAGCGCGGGGACGACCAGCGCCAGGGCGTTGAGTGCCCTGCCGGCGGTCACCCTGGTGGCCACGGGCTTGCTCTCTGTTGCAGCTCCCTGCAGCGCCCGCTCCCACCCGTCGGGCAGCCTCCCCTCGATCTCCTGTTCGAACCTGGCGGCCTCCTGCGGGTACTCGCGTTTGTAGGCGGAGAAGCGCTCCCGCCAGCCGCTCTCCAGTTCGGCGCCGCGTGCAACCGCAGCGCGCATGACATCAAGCGCCTCCTGGGGCACTGTGAAGGGCTCTTCGTAGGTCCATCCCAACTGCCTCTTGGTCAGACGCGTCTCTTCATCACCGAGAGGTTCGCCATGGGCGGCGGCGCTCCCGGCCTTACTGGGACTGCCATAACCTATGGTGGTGCGGCAGATGATTATGCTGGGGCGTTGTTCATCGGCGAGCGCGGTAGCCAGAGCTTCATGGACGGCCTCTGTGCGTAATCCGTCGACGGGGCCGACGACCTGCCAGCCGAATGACGAGAAGCGGCCGGCGACATCCTCGGAGAACACGGGATCGATGGAGCCTTCAATTGAGATCCCGTTCGCGTCGTACAGCAGGATGAGCCGTCCGAGCTTGAGTGTCCCTGCCAGTGAAGCGGCTTCGCTGGACAGTCCCTCTTGCAGGTCGCCGTCCGACACGATGCAGTACGTGTGGTGGTCCACTATTCGATGGTCCGGCCGATTGTAGCGGGCGGCCAGCCAGCGTTCGGCCATAGCCATGCCAACAGCGTTGCCCAAGCCCTGTCCGAGTGGCCCCGTGGTCGTCTCTACCCCGGGAGTGAGCCCGTGCTCCGGGTGACCGGCTGCGCGGCTGCCCCACTGCCGGAATTGCATCAGGTCTTCCTTCTTCAGGTCATAGCCCGTCAGATAGAGCAGCGAATACAGCAGGGCTGAGGCGTGGCCCGCCGAGAGCACGAACCGGTCGCGGTCAGGCCACACCGGATTGCGCGGATTGTGTTTCAGGAATCGGCGCCACAGCACATAGGCCATCGCCGCGGCTCCCAGAGGAGCACCCGGGTGACCGGAGCGCGCCGCCTGTACGGCATCAATTGAGAGGGCCCTTATCGTGGTGATGCAGAGGCGGTCGCTCTGGGTTTCTTCCGGCGTCATATCGCTTCCTTTCGCATCACGTGCTATCCCTGGTCAGTCGCTGCTTCGGCCTCGGACTGGCGGCCGACGACCTCGAACGCCAGACTGTCTCCTTCCGCTTCCACTGCGATGGTGTCGCCATCGCGGATCGTTCCCTCCAGCACCTTCATGGCCAGTGGGTCGAGCACCAGCCGTTGAATGGTGCGCTTCAACGGACGTGCACCGTAAGCCGGGTCGAATCCCTGGTCAACCAGCAGGTCTCGCGCACTGTCGCGCAGCACGACGTCGATATGGCGCTCTTCGAGTCGACGTTTCAGCATGGCGAACTGGAGGTCGACGATCCTGCGTATCTCCTCCCGCCCGAGTTGATGGAACATGATGGTCTCGTCAACCCGGTTGAGGAACTCGGGACGGAAGCTGGATCGGAGCTCCTGCATCACGCGCTCGCGAACCTCGTCTTCCTGTCCGGGCTTAACATCGACCAGCCACTGGCTGCCCAGGTTGCTGGTCATGATCAGCACCGTGTTCTTGAAGTCAACGGTGCGTCCGTGGCCGTCGGTAAGCCGGCCGTCATCGAGCAGCTGCAGCAGGACGTTGAACACGTCGGGATGCGCCTTCTCAATCTCATCCAGAAGCACCACGGAGTACGGGCGGCGCCGGACGGACTCAGTCAGTTGTCCTCCCTCCTCGTAGCCTACGTATCCGGGCGGTGCACCAATGAGCCGCGAGACAGTATGCTTCTCCATGTACTCCGACATGTCGAGGCGTACCATTGCCCGTTCGTCGTCAAAGAGGAACTCGGCCAGCGCGCGCGCCAGTTCCGTCTTGCCCACTCCGGTTGGGCCGAGGAAGATGAAGCTGCCCAGCGGGCGATTGGGGTCCTGCAGCCCCGCCCGGGCGCGGCGCACCGCATTCGCCACGGCGCGGATGGCCTCATTCTGCCCAACGACCCTCTCATGCAGTCGTTCCTCCATCTTCAGCAGCTTGTCGATCTCCCCTTCAAGCAGCCGGCTCACGGGGATACGGGTCCACCGAGCGACCACTTCGGCGATGTCCTCTTCATCGACCTCTTCCTTCAGCAACTGCTCTGACTTCTCGGACGTGAGTTGTGCTTCACGCTGCCTGAGTTCTCGCTCCAGTTCCACCAAGGTGCCATACTTGAGTTGAGCAGCCCGCTCAAGGTCGCCCATCCGTTCGGCGCGTTCCACGTCGATTCTCGTCTGTTCGAGGCGCTCTTTGAGCTGCTGCAGCGCCTGGATGCCTTCCTTCTCGCGCTGCCATCGGGCGCGAAGCTCGGTGGTTTGCTCGCGGAGGTCGGCCAGCTCCTTCTCCATCGTCGCAAGCCGCTCTCGCGACGCCTGGTCCTTCTCTTTCTTCAACGCCTCGCGTTCGATCTCAAGCTGTGTCAGCCGCCGTTGCGCCTCGTCGAGTTCGGCCGGAACGCTATCGATCTCTGTGCGCAGCTTCGATGCCGCCTCATCGACGAGGTCGATGGCCTTGTCCGGCAGGAAGCGGTCGCTGATGTAGCGACTGGACAGCACGGCTGCCGCCACGAGCGCTGAATCCTTGATGCGTACGCCGTGATGCACTTCATAACGTTCACGCAGTCCGCGCAGGATCGATATGGTGTCCTCGACGGACGGCTCCCCCACCAGTACGGGCTGAAAGCGCCGCTCAAGCGCCGCATCCTTCTCTATATGCTTGCGATACTCGTTCACTGTAGTCGCGCCGATGCAGTGCAGTTCCCCGCGGGCAAGCATGGGCTTCAGCAGGTTGGAGGCATCCATCGCTCCCTCTGCGGCGCCCGCGCCGACCACGGTGTGCAGCTCATCGATGAAGAGGATCGTGTTGCCCTCGGATTGCTGTACCTCCTTGAGCACGGCCTTCAGCCGCTCCTCGAACTCTCCGCGGTACTTGGCTCCGGCCACCAGGGCGCCCATGTCGAGCGCCACCAGGCGCCGGTTCCGCAGACCCTCAGGTACATCCCCCCGCACGATGCGCTGTGCCAGTCCTTCCACTATGGCCGTCTTGCCCACGCCGGGGTCGCCGATGAGAACCGGATTGTTCTTGGTGCGGCGTGAGAGCACCTGTACCACTCGGCGTATCTCATCATCCCGCCCGATGACGGGGTCAAGCTTGCCGCGCCGCGCCGTCTCGGTGAGGTCACGACCGTACTTCTCCAGGGCTTCGTACTTGCCCTCGGGATTCTGGTCAGTGACCCGCTGCCCGCCACGAATGGACGCCAGGGCCTGATACACGCTGTCTCTGGTGACGCCGTGTCGCTTCAGCAACGAAGCGACGTTGGCGGCAACCTGTGTGTCCGTCAGCGCCAGCAGCATGTGCTCGCTGCTGGTGTACTCATCCTTGAATGCAGCGGCCTCTTTCTCTGCATTGTCCAGCACCGTCCCCAGTGCGGGAGAGAGGTATGCCTGTGCCTGCCCGCGTACCCGGGGCAGCCGGTCAAGCATGCTTTCAATCTCAACCGCCACGTTGCGAGGCCGTGCCCCCAGCTTCTGCATCACCTGCGGTACCACCCCTGCCTCCTGCTCTGCCAGTGCATGCAGCAGGTGTTCCGGCTCTATCTGGCTGTGACCGCGCTCCTCGGCCTGGCGCTGGGCCACAACCAGTGCCTCCTGCGCCTTCTCAGTCAGACGGTTCACGTTCATGGCTCACCTCCGTAAACGCATCCAAACGTCTTCCGTGGCGGTTCATTCTAGCACTCCCGATTGACGCGGCGCAGGGGGGAAGCGTCGAAGTGGGCATCATGCCAGTGCTGCTCGGCTGAAATGACATAACAACTCCAACCCGAACGGGCTTCCCATTTATCGTAGGTTGGGCTAAAATCGTGCCTTATGACCAGCAAGTACGATCCCCAGACAATCGAGAAGAAATGGCAGGACCGGTGGGCTGCCGACCGCCTCTATGAGGTCACTGAGGACCCGGAGAAGACCAAGTACTACGCCCTGACGATGTTTCCCTACCCGTCAGGGGATCTTCACATCGGCCACTGGTATGCGATGGCCCCCTCGGACGTCCGGGCGCGCTTCAAGCGGATGCAGGGCTTCAACGTGCTCCATCCGATGGGCTTCGATGCGTTCGGACTTCCGGCCGAGAACGCAGCTATCAAACACGGGATTCACCCGTACACCTGGACGATGGGCAACATCGAGCGGATGCGTGCTCAGTTGCGCAGCATGGGCTGTATCTACGACTGGACGCGAGAGGTCGTGAGCTGTCAGCCTGACTACTATCGGTGGACGCAATGGTTCTTCCTCAAGCTCTATGAGGCCGGACTCGCCTATCGCGGCATGGCGCCCGTGAACTGGTGCCCGCAGTGCCAGACGGTGCTCGCAAACGAACAGGTCATCGGAGAGGGCGAGTGTGAGCGCTGCGGCGCATCCGTGACCAAGCGCGATATGGAGCAATGGTTCTTCCGCATCACCAGGTATGCCGAGGAGCTGCTTGACTTCAGCCAGGTGGACTGGCCCGAGCGTATCAAGACGATTCAGTCGAACTGGATCGGCCGCAGTGAGGGCGCCGAGGTTTCCTTCGGACTGGACCATCCCGGTGTGAGTCAGCGGGAGATTCGCGTCTTCACAACCCGGCCCGATACGATCTACGGCGTGACCTTCTTCCTGCTTTCGCCGGAGCATCCCCTCGTCTCACAGCTCACCACCCCGGATCGGAAGTCCGAGGTCGACGCGTACGTGGAATGGTGTCGCAGACAGGCGGACTATGAGCGCACCGCCCTCGGTCGCGAGAAGACCGGCGTCTTCATTGGCAGCTACGTCATCAACCGCTTCACCGGCGAACGTGTGCCGATCTGGATCACCGATTATGTGCTCCTCACCTATGGGACGGGTGCGGTGATGGGAGTTCCGGCGCACGATGAGCGCGACTTCGAGTTTGCGACGAAGTTCAATTTGCCGGTGCGCACCGTTATCGCGCCGCCGGATTGGGATGGCGTCGAACCGGCTGAAGCCTACATCGGGGATGGCAACCTGGTGAACTCCGGTGAGTTCAATGGTCTGCCGGCGCCAGAGGGCTTCAAGGCCATCTGCAAGAAGCTGGAGCACGAGGGCTGGGGTAAGGCCACGGTGGCGTACCGCATCCGCGACTGGCTCATCTCACGGCAGCGGTACTGGGGTGCACCGATTCCCATCGTCTACTGTGACAAATGCGGCATCGTACCTGTGCCCGAAGAGCAACTCCCTGTCCTTCTGCCGCAGGACGCCGAGTTCAAGCCCACTGGCGAGTCGCCTCTGAAGTACTGTGATGCATTCGTGAATGCGGTATGTCCGAAGTGCGGCGGTCCGGCGAAGCGGGAGACGGATACCATGGACACGTTCATGTGCTCCAACTGGTACTTCCTGCGGTTCACCAGTCCGGGCTTCGACCGTGGGCCGTATGACATGGCCAAGCTGAACTACTGGATGCCGGTCGACCTCTACACCGGTGGCGCCGAGCACGCCGTGCTGCATCTGCTGTACAGCCGGTTCTTCGTGAAGGCGCTGCGGGACGTTGGACTGCTCAAGTTCAACGAGCCGTTCGACAGGCTGTTCAATCAGGGCATCATCATCCATGGCGGCGGCAAGATGAGCAAATCCAAGGGGAACGTGGTGGCGCCCGATGTATACGTCTCGAAGCTGGGTGCGGACACGGTGCGGACATACCTCATGTTCGTCGGACCGTGGAACCTCGGTGGCGAGTGGAGCGACAGTGGCATCGTGGGACTGAGCCGATGGCTGAATCGTGTGTGGGCGCTGTGCGAGGGCGGCTATGCCGCGGCAACCGTTGACCCGGGGACCGAGAACGGCATTCAGCGCCTCATTCACAAGACCACGAAGATGGTCACCGCGGACCTCGAGGAGTTTCGCTTCAATACCATGCTGGCGCGCCTCATGGAGTTCACCAATGCCCTCGGCCCTGTTCAGGAGGCGGGCTCGGTATCGGTGGAGACCTGGAATGAGGCGATACGAACGCTGCTGCTGCTGCTTGCACCCAGCGCTCCGCATATCACTGAGGAACTCTGGACGCTGCGCGGGTACCCCTACAGCGTTCACAATGAGCCGTGGCCGGCTTACGACGAGGAGATGGCGCTGGATGAAGAGGTCACGGTTGCGGTGCAGGTCAACGGCAAGCTGCGCGACAAGCTGACGGTGCCCGCCGATATCTCCGAAGAGGAAGTCACCACGCTGGCGCTTGCCAGTGAGCGTGTGAAGGCATACACGGACGGGGGAGTTATCCGGAAGATGATCTACGTGCCCGGCCGCATCGTGAGTATTGTGGTCGGGTAGAGGCAGGCGAGAATGAAGCTGGCATTTGTTGGCGGCGGTACGATGGCTGAGGCCATGCTGAAACGATTGCTGACCGGCGGGATTGTCACGCCTGAAGACGTGAACGTCGTCGACATCTCTCAGGCGCGGCGACAACTCCTTAGTGAGCAGTACCGGGTTGGCACGCACGAGAAGCCGGCGGAGTGCGTCTGCGACGCCGATGTGGTGGTGCTGGCGGTCAAGCCGCAGGACCTGGACCGCACCGCGCCGCAAGTTGGCATCCTTGCGCAGGGACAACTCCTTCTCTCGATCCTCGCCGGCACCAGGCTGGAGCGGTTGCTGTCATGTTTCAATCACCTCCTTATTGTCCGCGCGATGCCGAACACACCTGCTCAGATAGGCATGGGCATGACGATATGGACGACGACTCCCGAGGTGACCGGGCACTACATCGATACGGCTCGGACCATCCTGGCGGCGCTGGGAGATGAACTGTACGTACCGGACGAGAAGTACGTTGACATGGCAACGGCTCTCAGCGGCAGTGGTCCGGCATATCTCTTCCTTTACGTGGAGGCATTGATAGATGGCGCGGTACGGATTGGCATGCCGCGCCCCATGGCGGAGCGTCTTGCGATGCAGACGGTGCGGGGTTCGCTCGAGTATCTGGCACAGTCCGGACGTCACCCGGCCGAACTGAGGAACATGGTGACCTCTCCTGCTGGAATAACAGCGGCTGCCCTCCACGAACTCGAGAAGGGCAGCCTGAGAACTCTTGTTGCTGATGCGATTGCCGCTGCGTACGCCAGGACGAAGACCCTGTGAGGCCGACCTAGTAGGTGCCCTCGACTGGAGTCGCGCCCGGGTTGAGCTTCTTGAACTTCTCCA
>CAYNXN010000037.1:0-11678 GCA_964401175.1 uncultured Dehalococcoidales bacterium
TCAGCATCGGCTCGAACGACTTGACCCAGTTGATGCTGGGCATCGATAGGGATTCCGAGGCGCTATCCGGTATCTCGGACGAGCGGGACGAGGCCGTAATGCGTGTGGTGAAGCGAACCATCGATTTCGCTCACAATCACAATCCCCCACGCAAGGTTGGTATCTGTGGACAGGCGCCAAGCGACTTCCCTGAGTTTGCCGAGTACATTGTGCGCTGTGGCATCGATTCGATGTCACTGAATTCCGATGTGGTGTTGCGCACCAGGATGCGCGTGGCGAACCTCGAGTTGCTGGGGTTGCTGGACAGCTAGCACTCACGCACCCGGGCAGTTTCCGGCGGTCAGGTCGACCGTACGGCCATGCGACGTGCTATCCTGAGTGCCGTCACCCTGGATGCGGCGCCCCATCCACCCCCCTTCACCAGAGGCCGCGCGAACGGGTCAGCACATGAGCACCATCTCGGAGATCAAGGACCGAATCGACATCGTCGCTCTGATAGCCGAGCATGTCCAACTCACCAAGGCGGGCAAGAACTACCGAGGGCTCTGCCCCTTCCACAGCGAGAAACACGGCTCCTTCTACGTCTTTCCAGAGCGGCAAACATGGCACTGTTTCGGCGCATGCAGCACCGGTGGCGACGTGTTCTCCTTCGTCATGAAGCGGGAGAACGTCGACTTCTCCGAGGCATTACGGCTGCTAGCCGAGCGGGCAGGCATTGTGCTGGAACGAGCGCCGCAGGCCGCGCCACCGCGGGATGACGAGAAGGAACGGCTGCTGGCCGCGGTGGAGATTGCCGCCGAGTTCTACCGCACCCTGCTCTTGACTTCCGAGGCCGCGGCCGCCGCCCGCGAGTACGCGACACGACGGGGACTGCCGCTGGAAGGCGATGCGGCAGCCGCATTTCGCCTGGGTTACAGTCCCGCTGGGTGGACGGCCCTCAGAGACCATCTCACCTCACGGGGATACCGGGAACAGGAACTGGTGGATGCGGGATTGCTCGTCCGACGCGATGATGGCGGCACGTACGACCGGTTTCGCGAACGCCTGATGTTTCCGATATTCGACGCCAGCGGCCAGGCGATAGGCTTCGGGGCGCGCGCGCTCGGCAACCAGGAGCCCAAGTACCTCAACTCGCCGCAGAGCCGGGTCTTCGACAAGAGCCACGTGCTGTATGGCATTCACCGCGCACGTGTGCCGGCGAGACGGCAGGATCGGGTGATTCTGGTAGAAGGCTATACCGACGTCATCCAGGCGCATCAGCATGGCTGGGAGAACGTAGTCGCCCCGATGGGCACGTCTCTCACGGAGCAGCAGGCGTCTGTTCTCGCGCGCATCACCAGAAACATCTACCTGGCGCTTGATGGAGATGAGGCCGGCCGGGCAGCGGCGATGAAGACCATTCGGGAAACAACCGGGCGATTCCGGGAGGCATTCGGCCAACGCACCGTGGTTGAGTTCGGTGCGAGGGGAAGGGAGACATTTCGTTCCGTCCTCGACGCGGACCTGCGAATAATCGTGCTGCCGCCCGGACGCGACCCGGATGAGCTGATAGCTGCGGCCCCAGACACGTGGGCACAACTGATTGAACAGGCAACCCCGTACGTGGACTTCTACGTTGATACGCTTGTTCAGTCGACCGATACCGCAACCGCACGTGGCAAGAGGGAACTGATCGCTGCGTGCGAGCCAATCATTGCCGAACTGGAAGATGCGATGGACCGATCACGCTTCTACTCGAGGCTGAGTCGCGGCCTGCAGATACCGGAGCGCGAATTGACGGCTGAACTGGTTCGGCTGGATAACCAGCGTGGTCGCGATGCTCCCAAGCAAGCGGCGCGCACTGCCAAGCCGTCCGGCCGCAGAAGCTCCGCCTCACTGGAAGAGTACTGTCTGTGTCTGCTTCTCGCGGACCCGTCCATGCGGGAGAGGGCTGCGGACCTTGACTGTGAGTGCTTTGAGACCACGGAGAACCGGCACGTGTTTGAGGCCTGGCAGCACGAGAGCGATGCAACGCGGCTGCGTTCGTCGCTTGACGGCCCCCTCGCAGAACATCTAGACTTCCTGCTGTCAAGACCATTCCCTCCAGGCATTCCCAACGATGAAGAGACCCAGAAACGTGCACTTGATGAGTGCATCCTCCGCCTTCAAGAACGCCAGGCAAGACGACATCAGTTCATGATGGAGACTGCGCTTGAGCGTGAGAGGCAAGAACAGGGGCTTGAAGCTGAACTGGCGACGCTTGAGCAGGCTGGGGTAGCTTCAGCCGAGCGGCTGCGCCAGATATTTCTGCAGCGAGACCGCCGAGGGAGAGACAAGCGAGGCTAGCGCATGGAGATGATTCGGGATTCGAGCACAACAGACATCCAGGATGATTCGGCCGGCATTGCAGCGGACGGCTACGGAGAAGAGGAAGTCGAGGAACCTGACATCCCGGCAGACGCGGACACCGCGGAGGATACCGGGATGGCACTGGTTGCCGACGACGTGAAGTCGCTCATCAGCCTTGAGGATCACGAGGTCATCGACGACTCGGTGCGCATGTATCTGCGCGAAATCGGTCAGGTTGCGCTGCTGACGGCAGCTGAAGAACGAACTCTCTCCAGCAGCATCGAACGGGGCCGGCACCTGGCCAAGCTTGAGGACGCATACTACAGAAAGCACCGGACGGAACTGTCGGCGGTAGAGTTGACCGCGGACCTCATCGGACGAGTCATCAGGGCATACCCGGTCCTGGAGGTGGTACGGCAGCATCTCAACATCCAGGATGGACCAAGCCTCGGCGAACTGCTCCAGATCAAGGAGTTGAGGAACGCCATCGACAACGACATCAAACCCGCACTGGTGGCGGCAGTACAGGAGGAGACGAACAGGGCCGCGCCGGCTTCGGATGAGGCTATCGTCAGCCTCTCGGTCAACAGCAGTGCACTGCCTCCCCGCGTAATGGCATTGCTGGAGAATGAATCGGTCGACCGTATGCGGCAGATGGTGGACAACAACGAGCTCGTCACTCTGCTGCAGCCCTATGAGAGCGAGTTTCGCGCCTACTACGATGAGGTGAGACGAGCGGCACGAGAAGCAGAGAATCACCTTACCCAGGCGAACCTGCGGCTCGTGGTCAGCATCGCCAAGAAATACATCGGGCACGGGATGTCCCTGCTCGACCTCATCCAAGAAGGCAACATCGGTCTGATGCGTGCCGTGGAGAAGTTCCGACACCGCAAGGGCTTCAAGTTCAGCACGTATGCCACATGGTGGATTCGCCAGGGCATCACGCGGGCCATAGCAGACCAGGCACGAACGATACGGATTCCGGTGCACATGGTCGAGACGATGAACCGCCTGTTGAGAACCACGAGGCAGCTCAGCCAGGAACTGAAGCGCGAACCAAGCTACGAGGAGATTGGCCTGCGGCTCAACATGAACTCGGAGCGTGTTGAAGAGGTAATGGACCTGTTCCATCACGAGCCGATCTCTCTGGAGACGCCAATCGGCGAAGACGGCGATACCCGGCTGGGGGACTTCGTAGAAGATCAGACCAGCCCCGCGCCGGCCGAGGTCGCCACACAGGAACTCTTGAAAGAACAGCTTGACGCGGTGCTCAATGAACTCACGCCAAGGGAGAAGCGCGTTCTGCAACTTCGCTTTGGCCTCAAGGATGGCCATGCGCGCACGCTTGAGGAGGTCGGTCAGGAGTTCAACGTGACGCGTGAACGCATACGACAGATTGAGGCCAAGGCATTGCGCAAGCTGCGCCACCCTAAACTGAGCCGCAGACTCAAGGACTACCTCGACTGAGGCGCCAACCGAAATGTACGATGATCTGCCTACGCAGGAACAACTCGGCCGCTTGTGGGCACCCTGGCGTATCGAGTACATCAGGCATTGCCGAGAGAGCGAATGCATCCTCTGCTCCGCACCAGCGAAGAATGCCGACGATGAGACGCTGATCCTCTACCGCGGGCAGTGGAATTTCATCATCATGAATGCGTTCCCGTACAGTCCGGGGCACCTCATGGTGGCGCCCTTCCGGCACACAGCCGATCTCACCTCGATCACCGCTGACGAGAGCGCCGAACATCACGAGTTGATCAAGCTCGGACTCTCCCTGCTGAAGGATTCCTCCAACCCCGACGGTTTCAACGTCGGACTGAACCTGGGGCGCGTGGCCGGTGCGGGAGTGGACCAGCACCTGCACACCCATATCGTGCCGCGCTGGCTGGGCGACACCAATTTCATGCCTGTGCTTGCCGACACACGAGTTCTCTCGGAAAGCCTCGCGTCCATGTACGGGAGACTCAAGGCGGCACTGGCACAGCGTTCAGTGTGAAGCGAAGACGTGGTGTTGCGCTGCCGGAAGAGCGCCGCAACTAGTGGCTAGACTGCCGGCGCAACCGGTTCTTCCACGACGGAACGCAGCTTCTCCAGCCATCCGTGGGGAATCACGCACACAAGCGTGTCTCCGGACAACGTAACCGTGGATTCACTCACCACCTGAGGCCCCGCACCCGCACGCACAAGACAGGCTGAGCCCGCGAGAAAGGCGAGCGGGGACTCGCCCAGCTTGCGGTTGTGCAGGGAAGACGACTCAGTGACCCTGACCTGCACCACCTCGACATCCTCGCCCTCAAGGCTGAGCAGGTGGCTGAAAGGAAACAACGGGATCTGGGCTTTGAGGTTCTCAAACACAAGTGAGGCCACATCAACCGTGTGCTCAACACCAAGCTTTCGAAAGGTGTTGCGGTTACGGGGGTTGTTCACCTTGGCTACCACGCGTGGCACGTGATACTTCAGCTTGGCAAGCTGAGAGGCAGCCAGATTATCCTCATCCACGTCGGTGGCGGCGATGAATACATCCGCACGTGACACACCGGCCTCGTCGAGGCACTGGATGCGGCAGCCTTCACCACCGACCGTGACATCGCCCAGCTCTTCCTCAAGCCATTCGCGGCGCTTCGAATCAGGCTCGATGACGAGCACCTCGTGTCCAGCCTGAATGAATTCCTTCGCGAGGTAGAACCCCACCTCCCCACCACCGGCAATTATGATATACACGAACTCACTCCTCGAGACGCCCCTTGACCAATCGAGCGAACACCATGATCGGGCTGATGGCCTCCAGGCCCAGAGTCTTGTAGAACTCCTCCCGAAGTGGGTCATAGATGCGGCAGATGACCTTGCGTACGCCGAAGATGTGCTTGGCGATCTGAGCCGCCATGGCGTTGCGATCATCATCTCGAGTGAGAGCGATGAAGGCATCCGCCGTTGCCAGCCCCGCCTTTCTCAACGTCTCCTCGTCGGTCGCATCGCCCAGCATGGTCCTGCCGCCGAAGTCATCCGGCAACCGCTCAAACTGAGCAGCATCACTGTCTACCACCACCACGTTGTGTCCCTCATGATCGAGCAACACAGCCAGCTCCGAGGCAACCCTGCCACAACCCATGATGACCGCGTTCACCCTTTGTCCTCCGGAGTGGCAGCCGCGCGGTAGAGCACAACATGACACGGCGCTTCGCGCAACACATGCGAGGTGGTGTCCCCGATGTCGAATACGCCCAACCGGCGACGATAGCCAACACCCATCACGATGAGATCAGCACGTCCCTCCACTGCCTCGTGAACAATGGCGGGACCAGCCTCGCGCGCCTGAAGCAGCCCGGTATCGATATCGTACCCCGCCTCTTGCGCCGCCACACGCACGCGCTCCAGAATCTCTTCTCCCCTGGCTGAGTGCGCCTCAAGAGAGACATCCAGCGGGAGACTGCGCTGCACCTCGATCACATACACCGCATAGACTGACGCGCTGCTCGCCTCCGCCAGCCCGCACGCCATCCGAATCACCTCCGCATCAACGTGGTTGCCACTGACCGGTACCAGTACCTTTCCAATGTCCATACGGCGAAGCATGGTAATGGCTTATTGCGGATTAGTCAACACATCACGGCGTCAGTCTTCACACCACTAGCGCCAGTGCCAGAAGGTCGGGCTGAACAGGGCTATGACGGTCATGAATTCAAGCCTGCCCACGAGCATGAGCCAGGAAAGCAACACCTTTCCGGCATCTGGAACGAACGCGTAGTTCTGTGCCGGGCCAACGCCGCCAAGTCCAGGACCGATGTTGCCGACCGCAGCGATGACGGACACCAGGGCAGTCACCGTATCCAGGCCCAGCGCACTCATGAATACGAATCCTGCGAGAACGGTCAGGATCAGCAGCGCACCCAGGCCAACGACAGCCGAGACCACCGACTCCGGCACAGGGTCGCCACCAACTCTGAGCGGCACCACCGAACGTGGACTGAAAGAGAAGACCATCTGGCGAAACATGTTTCTGACTACCACGAGGAGGCGAACCATCTTGAATCCTCCCGCAGTGGAGCCGGCACAGGCGCCAATCAGCATCAGGCCAAGCAGGATACTGCGGGACAGGTACGGCCAGGCATCGTAGTCCGCTATCGTGAACCCGGTCGTGGTGCAGATGGAGGCCACCTGAAACGTGGCCAACTGAGCCGCCTCGACCAGGGGCAAGCGCACCCGGCCAACGAGATCCACCGTGACCAGCACCGAGGCAAGAGCGAAGACCGCCAGATAGAACCTGAACTCTGGATTGCCCCACACCACACCCGGGCGTCGACGACGAAACGCCAGGAAGTACAGCGCATAGTTGACCCCGGTCATGAGCATGAACACGGTTACGAGGCCAGTGACGAAGGGCTGATGCACATAAGCCCCCATGCTCTCATTCAGATGCAGGAAACCTCCCGAAGGCATGGTGGCGAACGTTATCATCAGCGAATCATAGGCCGGCACTTCTGCCACCGCTGCGAGCAACAGGAACAGCACCACAGACCCGCCAACGTAGAGTATCCATAGTGCGCGGGCGGTGTCCGCGATTCGAGCGCGCAACCGCTCGGTCTGAGGACCCGGCATTTCGGCCTCGAAGATCCGGGCAGCGCCGATGCCGAGCATGGGGAACAACGCGACGAAGAAGGTGATGATACCCATGCCACCGACCCACTGCGTGAAGTTCCTCCACAACAGGATGCTTGGCGGCTGCTGACCGATCGAAGTGAGGACGGTGGCGCCGGTTGTGGTGAAGCCGGACATCGTTTCGAAGAAGGCATCAACGAACCGGGGCAGCGTCCCGGAGAGCACGTAGGGGATGGCTCCCACCAGCGAGCCACAGAGCCATGTGAGCGTCACCAGCACGAGCCCTTCCCGCCGAGAGAGACTCCGCCTCGGTTGCTCGATGAAACGGAAGAGAGCCAGGCCACCCAGGAGCGCCAGCGCCATCGGCGCGATGAAACTCACATGTGCGCCGTCATGCGCGACTGCAAGTGACCAGAGCAGGGGAAACCCGATCAGCGCACCGATAATCGCCAATACGAGGCCGAGATACTTCAGGACTATCCGAGCACTCACGGCGCTTTGAACAGCTTCTCGATGCCCGATATTTCGTCGAGCAACGCAGCAACGATAACGGTATCTCCAGGCTCGACCACAGTGGACTCAGATGGCGCCATGACCGTATCACCTCGAACGACAGCGCCGATCACGGCTCCTCTGGGCCACTCAAGCTCACTCACCGCGCGCTTGCTGATTCGGGCGTTCTGAGACACGACGAATTCGATGACCTGTGCATCCTCCTTCCCAAGGAGCGCCACGGACACCGCACCACCATGCAGCACATAGTGAGCGATACGACTGCCACAGAGGAGGAGCGGCGACATAGCCACATCCACACCCACCGCCTCCGCAAGCGGAATGTACTCCGGCTCATCCACCACCACGATGTTGCGCGATACGCCCACGTTCCTGGCAACCAGGCCCGCGAGGATGTTGAGCGATTCATCTCCCGTTGCAGCAACAAAGGCATCAGATTGCGCCACACCTTCGTCAGCAAGCAGATCGCGGTCGGGTCGAACACCCTGTATGACCACAGCCCGCTTCAACCTGGAGCTGATCTCCTGGGAACGCGCCGCGCTCTTCTCGATCAGCTTCACCTGAACACCACGCTTTTCCAGCGCCTCGGCAACGTGGAATCCTATCGTGCCACCGCCAAAGATGACGACCGTCCGTGGCGAGCGGCGTGGCACCTCAAAGAGGGCGCCGAGCTGGTCCATGTCTTTCCTGGCCGCCACCAGATACAAGCGATCGCCCTGCTCTACAGTGTCCTCAGCGGACGGCACCTGCAACGTTTCGGCGTGTTCCCGCATGACGATGACACACGGCCTCGGGAAGGGGATGTCGGCAAGTCTCTTCCCTACCACCGCGGGGCTCGCGGCCCGGAATTCCCGCAGTTGCACCCTGCCATCGGCAAACTCCTCCATGGGAGTGACATAGAGGCCCGAAAGGATCGATACGATCTCACGTGCTGCTTCAATCTCGGGATTCACAAAGAGGTCGACCCCGAGGCTTTTTGGCCGAACCACCTTTCGTGTTGCATACGGTGACTTGCCGCCCACCAGCAGATAGCCGGAGTACTCGGGATTGCGGACTCGGGCGATGGTCTTCTTGGCTCCCAGTTCCTTGGCCATGAAGCAGGTGATCATGTTCGTTTCGTCAGAACCTGTCATGGCTACCAGCAGGTCGGCTCGCTGCACCTCGGCCTGCCACAGGATTCGCGGAATAGCGGCGTTGCCGACGACTACTCCTACATCCAGCGTGCGCCGCACCTGTTCAACCGCCTCCTCATCCTGTTCGATGACGGTGATCTCCTGCTTCTCTCGCGACAAGAGAGAGGCAACGTAGAATCCGGCCGCTCCTGCGCCAACAACTACGATGTACATGGTGTTATGTGATTACGCCGACCGATCACCGCAGCCAACTGCAGTGTCCAGGGAGAGTGACGATGCGTTCACATCGCCTCTGAGCTAACTGTCCGCTCCGGACAGCAGGATTCGCATCACGATGCTCATACTACGGGGTCTCAGTCCCTCGAGCGATTGTAGGTGCTTGTTGATTGCCTGTCAACAGCATCTCACGTCGAACCCGGGCAAGCCATTCCCTCGACTTCAAATCCCGCTGAACGACGCCATCAACGAAGCGATGCAGATGCCCCTCGAGTTCGGAGGACAGCACGGCATCCAGGCGTATCCTGCTGGCCACCTCCATCGGCTGAACCAGCCAGAAACGCAAGACCTTCAACGCATCCACGCTGAGAGGCCGGCCGTCCGGACACGCCGCAGCACACGCAGGGCAGAGCGCGCCGCCCAGGGTGGCGCTCATGGCATTCTCAACCGGATGGAGTTCGGCGCCACAACTCACGCACTGGCGCAGCGAGGGACAGAAGCCAAGGCACTCGAGAGAACGTACTTCGCAGTAACGCAGCAGGACTTCCGCGGCCCGGCCCGTGTTGGCCAGCGCCAGCGCCGCAGTGATGAGCTCGTACAGCCCGCGTTGCGGTGCGCCTTCCACAGTGGAGGCATCTACCAGTTCCGCCAGATACAGGCCACAGGCCATGCTCCAGAGATCGTTCTTGAGGCTGCTGTACGACTCAATGGTCTCCGCCTGCGTCATGAGGTGCAGGGAGCGTCGACTGACACATTGAAACCGGCCGAGGGTGAGCATCTGGACGCGGGGACCAAGAGTGCTGCCGGGCCTTCGTGCTCCCCTCGCCACCAGGCTGAGCTTGCCCTGCTCACGGGTGAACAGCGTGACGATCCGGTCGCGCTCTCCCACATCGGCATGTCTGATTACGAGACCCTCAACCTGGTAGTCTCTTGGGCCGCTCATGGTGCTAGAACCCCTGGCGCGCGTCTATCGCCTGCCCAAGGGTTATGTCATCAGCATATTCTATATCGGCACCGAATGGAAGGCCTCGCGCCAGCCTGGTCACGCGGACGCCAAGCGGACTGACAAGCTGACGCACGTACATCGCGGTGGCCTCACCTTCAACGGTTGGGTTCGTCGCCAGTATCACCTCCACCACTCCGGTGTTGCGAACCCTGGGCAGCAGTTCCTGCAGACGGAGGTCGTCCGGGCCGATACCGCGGGCCGGGTTCAGCGCGCCATGCAGCACATGGTAGCGCCCGTGGAAGCGGCCGGTACGTTCCACCGGCGGAATATCCGCGGGCCGCTCAACGACGCAGAGAAGCGAGGGATCCCGCTGCTGATCACCACAGATAGCGCACGGATTCGTATCGGCAACGTTGAAACAGGTGGCACACAGCATCAGGCCACCCTTCAGTTCGAGCAGGGCATTCGCCAGTTCCGTAATCTCGCTGTCCGGAGTCTGCAGCAGGTGGTAGGCGAGTCGTTGCGCACTCTTCGGACCGATTCCTGGCAGCCTGCTCAATGCCAGCACGAGTCGTGCGATCGGTTCAGCGGTCACTGACATTGTCGCTCCTCAGCCTCCAACTCGCCGATGGAGGTCATTTCAGGCTCTTGAGCCGCCAGCCCATGCGTACCGCCCCATCCACCAATCCCCCTTCTCCCTGCTGCGCAGGCGGCTCGTCGGCCGCTGCATCCGCGGGCGCCCCCAGAACACATGAGACTTTGAAGGAATGGCCGTAGAAGCAGCGCAGGCCATCCTCCACCACCTGCAACGCCTTCGCGTCCTCGATCTTGCTCTTATGAAACGCGTGCAGGAAGCGCAAGACCAGCACACCCTCTTCGGACAGGGCGATGGGCTCGCAGGCACTTCGCAGAAAGGCATCCACATTTCCGGTGGAGCCAAGGCCCCGCAGTGAGTCCACATACTGCTTCCACGTCGCGCGTACATGCCCGAGCTCACCTTCACCGGCGGGCTCGGCTGCACCGTCAGGAGTCTGCTGCACGGTGGCATCAACCTGCATGCTTTCTGAGGCAGCAGATGGCGGCGCCGTCTCATGCTGACTCGATCTCATGGCTGCATCAACTGGTGCCCGCTCGGCAGCAGCGACTGGAGGGACAGACTCCGGCGATGCCACAGGCTGGGGCTTTGTTCGCGGCACAGCATGCCGCGCCGACTCGCGGGCGCCGCCGCCAGCTCCTTTCCTTCCATCCACGCGCTTCTGGGCCAGCGCGCCGGGAGCGCCATCTGACTCAGCCGGAGGAGAGGCAGCACCAGTGACAAGGCAATCCACCAGCGCCAGCTCCAGCGACAGCAATGGTTGCGTGGCGTCACGTGAAATCGCCTCACTGAAGCGACGAGCCGCTGCAGCCATTTGGTCGACCGGCAGGTCAGCGGCTGCGGAACGCAGGGCTTCGACCCGTTCAGGGCCTCCATCCACAATGTCCTCGCACGAAGAGCGAATCAGCATCGCGTCACGCAGGGCAGCCACTATCTGGCGGCCCAACTGGCGCATGTCGACGCCGGCATCGCTCGCCTGATGCAGTGTCCTCAACCCCACGGACATGTCTCTGGCGCTAAGCCCATGAATAAGCTGCGTCACATACGATTCATCGGCGATGCCAAGGGCAGTCCGTGCTCCGTCGATGTGCAAGTGCGAACCGAGGCTCGCGAACAACTGCTGCAGCATATTCTCGGCATCGCGCAGGCTGCCTCCCGCGCTTCGGGCAATGAGCGTCAGGGTGTCATCATCGGCATCGATGTGCTCACGCTGGCACACGACCCTGAGTTTGGCGGCGATCGCGCCCAGTGCGAGCCGCCGGAAGTGGAAGCTCTGGCATCTGGACACTATGGTCGGCAACACCTTGTGGAACTCGGTGGTCGCCAGAATGAACATCACATGAGGCGG
>CAYNXN010000038.1:0-10978 GCA_964401175.1 uncultured Dehalococcoidales bacterium
TCTACAACCACAACCCTTACGAGAACTGCACCTCGGTTGGTCCGAGTCCCAGCGGCATTCCGATGCAGTTCAACGCGGAGTTCATGATGTGCGATCTCAAGATCGGGATCGGGGCCCTGGTGCCTCACCCAACTGCAGGTTTCGGTGGCGGAAGCAAGATCGTGCTTCCGGGGGTCGCCAGTATCACCACGATCGATCTGAACCATACCAGGCTCGCGCCGCATCCGACGGTGAGCATCGGTCAGGTGGAGGGGAACATTCTCAAAGCCGACATGAATGATGCTGCCCGTATGGCGGGACTTGATGTCAAGATCGACTGTATCTACAACCTCAAGCGGGAGGTCACGCATCTGTTTGTGGGCGATGTGGTGGACGAATATCTCGAGGGTGTGCGTGTTGCGAGGAGCCATTGGGCCACGGATATGGTGAGAGACTGCGACATCGTTGTCGCCAATTGCTTCTCGAAGGCGAACGAAATGCAGCTGGCAGCGCCGGTTGCCGGACCGTTGCTGAAGATGAGTGGAGGCGAAATGGTGCTGCTGTGCCTGACGCCTGAGGGGCAGATCAATCACTATCTGGGCAGGAGTTTCGGCAGGTACATCTGCGGGAACATTTACAGGCAGCCGGCTGGCCTGCCGCCCAACACCGCTCGTCTCACCGTTATGCAACCGTATCCGGATTACGTTGGCGCCGACTGGCTTGCCCCGTACGATATGGTGCATTTCACAAGGTCGTGGGGCGAGACTCTCGAACAACTACGAGAACGGTTTGGCGAGACGGCCCGGGTCGCCGTGATCCCAGATGCCACGGTCCAGTACTTCCCGCTGCCGTAGCACTCCCCTGCCAGTGCAAAGGGCGATCAATTCATACTGGTACTGATTCCGGGGGGAAGGTCAAAGTGATCCGACCCCCAGGAACTGGTCCAGTGATGATGTTCGATGTTGACTGGATGAGAAGAAGGTGAGCAGCTTCACGGCAAGAGGGGGCGCACTCTCGAGGAGATCATCGGCGAGTTGAGAGAGGCGAAGGTTCTCATCGCGTGGTGGCGACGAGACTACAACGAGATCCGGCCATATAGTGCCTTAGGCTATTGCCCTCCCGCGCCCGCAGCAATCCTGCCGGAGACAGTGGCATAACGAGTGGCACAACCAGTGGGGGCAGGTCAAGTGTGACGGCCGGGTGTACAGAGGAGTAGGCGGTGTCCATACGTGCAAGGACAAGAAGACTGTGGTCTGATGGTGGTGCGCCCGGTCTGGCACGTGGCGTGGGCCGCTTCATGAAGATGCTTGTCAAGAAAGCGTTCTTCAGCGGTGAGTACTATGTCCACGAATTCGACTTGATGGCCCTCGATGATACGTACGCTACGGCGCCGATGGAAAACCTCGAAGTGCACATAGTCGAAACAGACGATGACGTCTGTCGGCTCGTCGAAAGTGGATATGAGGATTGCAGACTGACTGTGCCCGGTGTGAAGCTACGTTTGCGCTCAGGTGCTGTGGGGCTGTGCGCATACGTGAACGGGACTCTGGCTCATGTTGCGTGGGTTGCGCTGAATGAGGATGCCAAGAGATCGTTCGATAGACTTGCCTACCGAGTCAGGTTCGACGAACGAGAGGGTTGTTCTGGTGGGAGTTGGACGTTTCCCTCGTTCCGTGGGAAAGGACTCTATCGGCATGTGATGTGGCGCAGGTTCACGTATCTCAGAGAACACGGGTGCCTGGTCTGTCGTAATGCGACCGGAGTTCATAACGTTGCATCGCTGCGAGGACAAGAGGTGTTCCCCTGCAGGCTTGAGGGTACGCTGCGATTCATACGCATCTTCGGAATCGACAAGTACAGCTTCAAGTCATGGGAACACCACACTTGATTCTCTTTCACGTTCAACCAACCATGGTAGGCAACCTCGGGTGACCTGCCCCACCGAAAACGAGTCCAGTCTTGGTATCAGACTGAGGTACTGAAAGGGGATTGGCATGGCAAGAAAGTTCCTGACGCTGGAGCAGATGATCAACAGATTGCGTGAGGCCGAGGTGGCGCTGAGCCAGGGGGCAACAGTGGCTCAGGCCAGTCGCGAAGTATTGATGGTTTCCGGCGCGTCCGTCTTCGTCTGTCCCAAGTTGGTCCCGCTTGCTGTAGCTACGGCGTGAACGAACAAATTGATTCGCCAAACCAAAGGTACCCCGGCCTTGCCTTGACTGGATAACCCCGCAAGAAGTGCGCAATCGCTCTGTAGGTTTCGCCCTGCTACGTTCTTCGGTGTACGTGGCCAATCGCCCAAGAACCCGCTGAACACACAGGGCACGCATACCCATTGACAGGCAACATCATAAGGGCCACGCTCGAATGAAGGGGGAGACTGCGAGGAGGGTGGAAAGATGTGCAACAAGAGACTGTGCTCCCTGGTCTACGTGATGGCCATACTTGGCTCGATACTAGCACCGTGGCCGGCGAGTGTCGCGGCGGATGGTGAATTCGCAGGCGGCGAAGGTACGGCTGAAGACCCATATCAAATTTCTGACTGGGATCACCTTGACAACGTACGTGACCATTTGGGCGCCTGCTTCATCCTGCTGAACGACCTCGATAGATACACCGCAGGCTACACAACCGGTGGTTGGCTGCCGATCGGCACGGAAGCACGTCGATTCAAGGGGTCATTCGATGGTCAGGGCTATGAGATTGCGGATCTCGTCATCGACCGCACTGCGGACTACATCGGCTTTTTCGGCTACATCGATTCCGGGGCAGAGGTCGAAGGTATCACCGTCACAGACTGTGACGTGACAGGCAGCGCGGGAGTTGGTGGCCTGGTGGGATGGAACGATGGCATGGTGAGCAGCTGCTGCGCGACCGGCACTGTGAACGGTTCTGGTGACTGCGTTGGCGGCTTGGCGGGATGGAACGATGGCACCGTGAGCAACTGCTACGCAACCGGCACCGTGTCTGGCGCGTGGTATGTCGGCGGCTTGGTGGGACGAAACGCCGCCACAATGAGCAACTGCTACGCGACCGGCAGCGTGACTGGCGACGGCTACGTGGGTGGCCTGGTGGGCGACAACGATGGCACGGTGAGCCAGTGCTACGCCACCGGCAGTGTGAACGGTTCTGGTGAGTACATTGGCGGCCTGTTGGGACTGAGCTTCGGCACGGTGAGCAACTGCTACGCCACCGGCAGTGTGAACGGTCCTGGTTACTTCGTCGGCGGCCTGGTGGGATACAGGGGCGGCACGGTGGTGAGCAACTGCTTCTGGGACACGGACACCTCCGACACGACATCGAGCGCGGGCGGCACCGGCAAGACCACCGAAGAGATGCGGGACATCGCAACCTACAGAGAGCAGGGCACAACCGGGCTCACATGGCCCTGGGACATTCTCTCCGTAGCCGACGGGGCGACGCTGCCCTATGCCACCTGGAACATCGTCGATGGCGAGGGCTATCCGTTCCTCACCTTCCGCCAGGGGCAGGTTGAGGTGAAAACGGGGTGGAACATGGTGTCCGTTCCCGGGGGCTTGGCCGACAGCGCGAACACTGTGGAGGAGGTTTTCGGCGACCAGATTGAAGCCATCTACTACTGGAATCCGGGCGACCCTGGCTCATACAACGTCCCCACTGTAGTGGAACCGACCAAGGGTTATTGGGTTGCCGTGACAGAGGACAAGACACTGACCCTGAGAATCTGAGACATTCCGCCGGTCACGGTGCACACGCATGTGACGGCGGCTGGTTGCAGGTGGCAATGCACAACGCCGCTCTGAGGGTTTCACGAGTAGGCCGTGTGGGATTCGAACCCACGACACCCTGATTAAAAGTCAGGTGCTCTGCCAGCTGAGCTAACGGCCCACGATGGACGCCACGGGGTCACTCACGATTCCGGTTGTGATCGAGCATGCCGGAGACGTAGCAGGCGAACGCCGGGTGGACGTCGCAGATGTAGCCGTCCTCCACTTGTTCCACCGAGAACGCAACCCGATTCGGTCTCTTGAGCGGATCGCCGAACTTGCTGTAACCGGCGTCGTTCCACGGCATGTTGTGCCCCAGGATCTCAAGAAACCCTTTGACATCACGAGGTTGATCCAGGACAACCTCGAACGGCAACTGGCGCTTAAGCTCGTTCAACTGCTCCGTCTTCAGCTTCACCCTCATGTACGTGTGGCGATTATACGTCCGGGCCATAGGAGTGTCAATCGACTACACGTACGAGGCGGCTAGCTGGGAACGCGCCATACTGCCTAAGCACACACACGAAGAAGCCCCGCTGAAACGCAACCAAGAAGGTCGCTGCATCGTTGTACAGGCGATGACTCATCCGGCCGGGCCACATCGGGAGCGGGGGGCGTGGAGGCATGGTCTGCCAGGTGGGCAACCTGATACCCTATCCAACGCCGGGCGCGATACGCGGCGTTGCGTACGCAGAGGAGTGAATGAACACAATCGCCGACGTATTCTCTCCGACTCTGCTCGGAGTCTTCGCATGTCTGACTCTTGGCGTGGCTGCGATCCTTTTCATCCTGTCGCGGAGGGGAGACTCTGGAATCATCGATCTGCGGGCCACACTGAGCTGGTCTGAACCGGTTGAGATACGGCTCATTCTCTACCTCATCCTGGGCGCAACCTGTGGCGTGTTCGCGCTGGTCATGCGGCTCATATTCGCCATCCCCGGTGAGGGGTCGTTCTGGGCCTGGCTCCTGCTGATACTGGCGCTGGCTGGATTCGCTGGCAACCTCGCCTTCTTTTACGCATCCATGGGCTCGTTGTTACAGGCCGCGATGGGAACGAGAGGACGGCCACCATTCTGGTTCAGTCCACTGTTGGGACCGGTTGACGGCATCATCATGGACGTCGGCGACGTGATTTCCGGGTTACTCTTCCGTCCGGCGCCCCCTCAGTCCGCGAGTAGACGCCGCGCACAGCGTGATTACGAAGAATATGAGGACGACTTCGCAGACATACCGCCGCCCAGGCGTCCCGTCAGATCGAGCCGCGCGCGCGCTCGTCCGGCGCCTCGACGCCCGGTGTATGAGGACTACGATGATGAGCCGCAGTCCCCGGGGCCTGACTCCGATGATGGATACGAAGAAGAGCCGCCCGAGCTCGAGGCCGTGGTGGAACAGGGTGACAGGTCATGGCGGGGGCGAGGCGGGCGAACGCGCGACATACCGCGCGAGCGACTGGATCTCGCCATCCAGGAATATGAGTCGGCACTCACCTCACCGCAACGGGAGAAGCTGCGGCTGATGCGCGAGATCGTAGCCTCTATCCAGCAGCTGGCGTAGCCGCATAGCTGTCGTCCGTGCGGGAAGACCACTCTCGCCCTGTGCTAGTCGGCAACCTCCGCCAACTGCGACAGCGTTTCCTCGAGCGCCTTCAATGCCTCGCCGTAACCGGCCCAGTTGCCCTCTCTGAGGTATTCCTGTGCCCGGTTGAAGTGCGCCTGCGCCTGTTCCACCAGCAGCCGGACATCCTGAGGCACGTCCTCTGGAGGTGTTGGCGGAAGGGTCGGTGAGTCGACGACTGTCCCGAAAATGGCCGTGAGTGCCTCTTCCAGCGTCTCACGCATGGCGATCTCATCGCCTGCCGCAACGATGACGCGCTTCAGTTCCGGCAGTCCGCCGGCCTCGGCCTGAAGGAAGACGCCCTCCACATACAGGGTCGAGTTGGCGATTGGAATCACCAGGAGATTGCCACGGATGACCTGTGAGCCGCCGCGGCTCCACAGGGCAAGCTGCTCCGTTATGATGGTGTCCTGCTGAATGCGATTCTCTATCTGGCTTGGACCGTAGATAAGCCGGTCCTTGGGGAAGCGATACACCAGCAGTGTGCCATAGTCGTCGCCGTCGCACCGGGCAGCGAGCCAGGCAATGGCGTTGTTTCGGTTGGAGGGAGTGAACGGCAGCATGAGCAGGAATTCTTCGCTTGTCTCATCCGGGAGCCGCATGATGACGTAGTAGGGGTCAAGCGGCTGCTCGCGGTCGCCGTAGAACTCGCGCGGCACTGCCCAGAGGTCCTCCTTGTTGTAGAACACACGGGCATCCTGCATGTGGTAGGTGCGATACACATCGGACTGAACGTTGAACATGTCCACGGGATAGCGCAGATGAGCGCGAAGGCCCGTCGGCATCGCGTCGACCGACTGGAATACGCCCGGGAACATGGCGGCGTATGTCTGCAGAATGGGATCATCGGGTTCGGTGACGTAAAAATCAACGGTGCCGTTGTACGCATCGACCACCGCCTTGACGCTGTTGCGGATGTAGTTGACGCGGTTGGACAGCGGCTGCGAGTAGGGATAGCGATTGCTGGTGGTATAGCAGTCAACGATCCAGAAGAGGCGCCCGTCGAGGATGACAATATACGGATCCGTGTCCGTGTTCAGAAATGGCGCGATGCGTTCCACCCGCTCACGAATCTGCCGGTGATACAGGACGCGGCTCTCAGGGGTCATCTGCGAGCTGATCAGGATATTGAAATCGGCAAACTCCCACGCGTACAACGCCCTGCGAAAGAGACCGCCCACCGGCACGCCGCCTGTGCCCTCATACGTTGTCCACGCGTTGGTGCTACCGACCGGATAGTCGAATTCCTCGGTATTAGTCCCGACGATGACATAGTCGCGCGTCTTCTCTCCGTAGTACAGTTCCGGCCGCGTCAGTTGAATCCTGCCCATGGTCGGAATATCGCGCAGCCACAGGTTAGGCAAACCTCCATCCGGATTCACCTCGTTCACCGGGCTCATGGCAATGCCGTAGCCATGTGTGTACTGCAGCGTTTGATTCAGCCACGTCTGGGCCTGACTCGGCAGTTTCTCCTTGGAGAGTTCGCGTGCGGACAGCATCACCTGACGGTAGTCGTCATCGATGGTGTACCGATCAATGTCGACATCCAGAAAATCGTAGTATGTCCTGATGGTCTGGATCTGATTGTAGGTGTCGAGCAACGGCCTGTGGTCCCACAGGCGGACATTCCTGATGGTGAGTTCGGAGTTGGCGATGTCGTCGGCCGAGGGCATAGGGTCAGCGGCGTAATCACGCTCGACAATGCGTGTGAGGCCGAATGCCTCGCGCGTGGCGGCGATGTTGTACTCGATGTACGGAGTCTCGAGTTCCAGCTCGTTTGGCTCCACCTGGAGCCGCTGCACCAGCGACGGAATCAACTGGCCAACCACGATTCCCAGAACGATCCAGAGGCCGATGCCATAGCCGGCGAAGCGCAGCCGCCGCTTCACCAGCGCAAGGAGCACCAGCACACCCAGCACCAGCGTGGCGACGAGCAGAATCCACTGTGCCGGGATCTGAGCCGTCATGTCGGTGTGCCCGGCGCCGAAAACGGCGCCCCTCGGCGAAAAGACCAGCTCCCAGATACCGAGCCAGTAGCTCATCGCTGCCAGTGCGGCCACAGCCATTACGAGAGCACCGGCATGGACCAGGACAGGCCGGGAGTTGTCAAACCCTTTCCTCTGCGAGGTGTAGCTGAGTGCATAGACAGCAATGACGGCGATGAGCGTGAACACGACCGCCGTGAGCAGCCAGCCTCTGAGGAAGCTGAGAAAGGGCAACGTGAAGACGTAGAAGCCGACATCGCGAGCGAATATCGGGTCAAGGGAGTGGAACGATTGCTGATTGGTGAAGCGCAGGATCGTCTCCCAGTTCGCCTGTGCCGCGAGCGCGAACATGAAGGACAGGAACGCAGTGGCGGCAATCACGGCCGCGCGCGACACGCGCCGGACGAAAGGCAACACCGGTTCAGCCGAGCTTGGCGCATTGCCCCGGGGCGCGAACCGCGAGGCAAGGATTACATTACCGGCGAAGAGCGCTGCGAACAGCAGGAACGCGGCACAGAAGAGCAGCACGCGGGTTCCGAGTATCTTCGTGTAGATGGCTGCAAATCCGAGCGTGCCGAACCAGAGCCATTCGGTATAAATGCCTTTCCCTACGGCCCCAATGCCGATCAGTGCAAGAATGACCGCAACCACCACGAACCAGGCGCCCCCGGCACGCGACGATTTGCGACCCGACCGGCGAGTTGAGCCGCCGCCAAACCAGCGTTCGAAGTCATTCTGGAACTGACTCACTCCGTGCCACCTTTCTCATGCTGCCAGACAACTGAGAACCTGTCTCTGCTGCAACAGCCATGGTTGACTGAATGACACAGTAGCACTGCGCTGACGGGCGGGTCAAAGAATCGGGACGTCACCGAGCGGATGATGTGTGGCATCACGCAAGTGGTAGCCTCGGACGCAATGGCCGGTCGTTCCGCGCTACAATTGTGGGCGTTGCGACCTGGTAGGCTCCCGACCACCAGTCGCACGTTTGGAGGAAAGAAATGGCTAACGAGAAGAGTAGAAGCTGGACCGTGCGGACGGTCTATTTGTACGTTGCGACTCTGGTGGGGTTGGGACTTTTGATCGGTGGCAGCGTGCAGGCGTTCGAACTTATCCTCAAGGCCACCGTGCTGACACAGGCGGATGCCGAGGAGAACCTGTGGGCCAGGCAGCCGCCGATGCCCTACGCGCTTGATAGAGTGGAGAACCTCGAGCAGTTGGACGAACTCACTGACGAGCAGAAGGCGCAGGTGGCGCAATGGCTGGAAGACTATGAACGCTGGAACACGCAGCAGGAGGCGATCGACGTAGTCAAAGCGCGTCGGCAGCGGCAGCTGGCCACGGCCCTCGCGCTGGTGTTTGTCGGCATCCCCGTGTACCTGTATCACTGGATGACCATCAGAAAAGAACTGGGCAAGTTCATCCCCACAACAGGGAACGATGCCTAGCTCAGGGTATCGCAGCGGGATCTTCTGACGCCGCGACGCCGAGGGCGCCGAACTGACGCGGGGGATTCGGTTCAGTTCGATCGTCCCAGTTGGAGGCAGGGTGCGGATGTGAGCCTGCCGACGCGGAGCCACATTGTGGCGCTGCGTCGGCGTTTTCGCACCGACCTGCATTCAGGGTACGACGCGTTCCAGCAGGTCGAATCTCCTCAAGGATGAGATGTACCCGGCCACCAGGAAGTAGTTCCGGATGTCCGCGGCATCAAGCCCCTGAAATGCACGCAGTTCATCGTGCAGCAGGCTGCTCCCCTCGACGAAGAAACACCCTGAGCCGAGGTCGACGCCTGCGAATGTCCTATTGCCTTTGAAGACCTCATCATGGTTCCGGTAGAGGGCTTCTCCTGCTCCGAATCGCTCCACGATGAATGTCACGGCCGCCGGCACTGTGCACGCGGGCAGCTTCATCGCCAGATGCGCATTGTGAAGCACGTTGTCCGTCACCACTCGCGTGGCGGCATCATCATGCAACTGCTGCATGGGGTACTTCCCCGTGAGATAAGCAACTACATCCGGTCCCGACCGGCGGTTGGGGCGCAGTCTGTTTCTGTACGCACGCCAGACGGCCTTCCACTGCTCAACCAACTCTGGCGTGGCCGGTTGCATCAGCATTCCGATTCTCTGTACGCAGGCGCACTCCGAAGCGTGGCAATGGCTCAGCGGAGAAGCGATGAACCGGTGGGAACACAGTGAGCCCACGGCTGCAACAGCATTGCGCGATGCGGCCTCCCTTCGACGGCGGGCAGTGGTGGGAAAGGGCTCCGCCCGCCGCGGGGAACGTGACACGACAGCGGCGATGTGGCGGGCAACTGCCGCGAACAGTCATGCAGCAGGGCAGTGAGCAGGCGCACACTGCGCAGTGCGGCGTCTACTCTAGGCATTCCGTATGCGGGGATCATAGCGATGCGGGCGCGGCTGAAGGTTCTCTCCGTTGAAGCGGCCACGGTACCCTGACGCCACCTCACCTCCCAGCCGGGTGAAGACAAGCTGAACCACACGCGCAGCTTCGTAGAGCCGAAAACCGGCGGGGTTGTGTACAGCCAGCAGCGCTTCCGCCCGCCCTGAGTAGCCCGGATCCCATACCGCCGTGAACACAGTGACGCCGCACCGCAGCAGGGTCGAGCGCGGGTAGGCGAGGGCCATGACATCATTGGGCAGATTGACGATCTCGTTGTAGACGATGTGGTATGGTCCGGGTGGCAGGTCGATCGCTCCGTCTTTCCAGGTCAGCACTTCACGGTCGGCCAGCACGCGGTGCTGGTTGCCGAAGTCGACCGCTCCGCAGGATGCGAACCGAGACACGGTGCGCACGGTAAGGTCCACGCCACACGGTTGAATCTGCGTTGATGGATCGATCAGATTCTCGAGCAGAGGGGGTGCAGCAGACAGCCGGGCGCGGATATCCTGATCGCTGAGAATGTTGTTGCTCATTGCGGGATGCGTTGTGTCGCGGCCTCATTGTAGCCGAAGGACATGTACCTCGTACACCCGGCATGGATGGCATTCGCGTGCCGCGTATGCGTATATAATAGGTTCGCCACAGAGTGCAACGAAGGATGGTGTGCTGGTTGTATGACTAACCGCATTGCTGCTATTGTGGGAATGCCGGGCGCCGGCAAGTCGGAGGTCGCGACCTTCCTGACGGAACAAGGGCTACTCTACATACACTTCGGTGACGTCACTCAGGACGAACTGTCTCGGCGCGGGCTTGCGGTCAATGAGGCAAATGAACGGGTGGTGCGTGAGGAGATGCGGGCAGCGCACGGCATGGCCGCCTATGCCGTCTTGAACCTCGCGCGCATCGAGACTGCCTTGGGGCAGGGCAGCGTGGTAGTCGATGGCCTGTACTCGTGGGAGGAGTATCTCGTTATGGAGGAACGGTTCGGCGAGCGGCTCGTGGTCGTGGCGGTGACGGCTTCACCGGCAACTCGGCAGCTGCGTCTGGCGACACGGCCTGTGCGCCCGCTGTCGGCCGTCGAAGTGATTGCCCGCGACCGGGCTGAGATCGAGAAGCTCAACAAGGGAGGGCCCATCGCAATAGCGGACATAACACTCGTCAATGAAGGTACTCTTATCGAATTGCGGCGCCAGGCGGGACGGGTGCTGGAGGCGGTGATATGAGTACAGCGGCCCGGCCCGGTATCGACGAGTACTT
>CAYNXN010000039.1:0-10948 GCA_964401175.1 uncultured Dehalococcoidales bacterium
GCGCCATCCTGGAGGAGCCTCTCCTCATCCACCGCATCGGCGACCGCCCGGACAGAGAGAAGCGTATCTCCGCCGTGCTGCAGCAGGTGAACCTGTCGCCCTCGTTTCTGCAGCGGCATCCGGCGGAGCTTTCCGGCGGGCAGCGCAGGCGCGTCGCCATGGCGCGTGCCCTGCTGCTCGACCCGGCGATGCTCATCGCCGATGAGCCTACCTCCGGGCTTGACCCGCTGGTGGCGACGCAGATGCTCGCCCTGATGCTTCAGCTCAAGCGTGAGCGGCGGCTGACGCTCGTCCTGATCTCACACGACCTGGCCACGGTAGCCTACGCCAGCGACCGCATCGCGGTGATGTACCGCGGCCGCGTCGTGGAGCTGGCCAATGGCGATGACTTCGAAGCGCGCTGCCTGCATCCGTACACGCGATTCCTCCTCGGCATCGCAGCGCCAAAGCCGGACATGCCGCTGCAGCAGGACATCCATGAGCACCTGCACGACACCGACGAGGGCTGTCCCTATCTGCACGCCTGCCCGCACCACCAGCCACGGTGCCACCATGAGGCGCCCCGGCTGCTTGAGGTCGCCAAAGGTCATCTGGTTGCCTGTCACGCCGCCATCTAGCCGACCCGGGCCGCGAAAACGAACCGCGTCTGCCACGGCAACACACCCGCGCACGGCTTCTCTGCTGACCTGCCCGTCACCGGGACCACGTGGTCGCAGCGCTCACACCTGCGTACCGCCTTGACGCCCCCTCCCCGCAGTACCCACAATAGTCGAACCATGAGCAACGCACAGTCATTCTCCGCACAGTACGTGGACGCGCATGCCCATCTCGACGAGTACCCGGACACCTGGTTGGGAACGGTGCTGCAGCAGCTTGACGAGCTCGGCGTCGTCACTATTGGTGTCGCCATGGCGCCGGGAGCCTACGAGCGCACGCTGCAGATCCAGCAGCGCTCGCCCTGGGTTCTGGCCACTTTCGGCATCCACCCGTGGAACGCCCACCACTTCGTGACGGGACTCGACGATCTCGAGCCGGCGCTGGCACGCAGTCCCATGTTCGGAGAGATCGGGCTGGATTTCCGCAACGTGCGCGACCGGTCGCTCTATGACTCGCAGGAGCGCGTCTTCGAGTTCTTCCTCTCCGCCGCACGGGAGCAGGATAAGGTGGTCAACGTGCACACCTCCGGCGCCGAGGACGAATCCGTCGAGCTGCTCGAGCGCTACGACATCCGCCGCGCCATCATTCACTGGTACTCGGGACCGGTGGAACCGCTGCGGCGGCTGGTGCAACGTGGCTGCTACTTCACCTTCGGATGCGAGCTGCTCTCGTCCGGCTTCATCCAATCCATCGCTCGAGAGGTTCCACCAGACCGCGTGCTGACCGAGACGGACAACCCGGGCGGCCCGCAATGGGTCTTCGGGGAGCCGGCGATGCCCGACCTGGTGAAACCGCTGGTACAGGCGCTGGCCATAATCCATGGACGCGATGAGCTGGAGATGCGCCAACAGATACAGCGGAACATGCTGGATCTGATCGAGCACGACCCCCGACTCGACCGGCTGCGCTGCGCACTGCTCTCGGACCCTCGGACCGGCTAACCGGCTGCCCCGTGGGTCCTGGAGTCGCGTCCTTCCCCGTGCAACCCTCCGTCGCTCGTGACTGCCTGGTACCCGGTGGTTATATCGAGCAACTCGCCTGTGATGGAGGACTGCCGAAGCCTGTTGTGTATGGCTTGCAGTATGTCGAGTCGCTCATCAATGTTCTTCTGGGCGGCCTGCATGGCTCGAAGGCGACTGGTGTTTTCGCTTGCCAGCGACTCGATGAATGCGCGGTACAGAGTGAAGAAGATGTGCTGGTCCACCAGCCCCGAGAACAGGCGGTCCCATTTCAGGCTGAACGTCGGAATCGATCGCCCGGGCCACTTCCGGTTGCGCAATCCCTGTAGCCACGTGACGTCTATTGGGAGGAGCAGCTGCATCTGGGGTTCGAATGTCGCCCTCTCGGATGGGCGGTTGTAGAACAGCGCGATGCGCTCCATGCCCCTGCGAAGGTGCCATTCTTCTACCTTCTCGAGAACCCTCAGTATGACTTGAGTGATGGCTCCGTGGTCGCCTACAAAAGACAGCCGTCCCTCGAGCGTGTGCCCGGAATTCTCCAGGGCGTTTGCTGCTCTCTCGCCCACAACCAGAATCGCACGGGATTCAGGCCGAATCTTGAGATCTGCCATGCTCGCAGCCGCGAACTCCGCGATCCGATCGTTGAAGCTGCCGCAAAGTCCCTGGTCGGAACCCACCACAACGGCGCCAAGACGATTGTGATGGCTCAACGGAGTAGCCACTTGCTTCGACCTGCGTTGCATGGCCACCTGTAGCCCGGCGGAAACCGTTCGGCCGTACTCTTCGATTGAAGCCACGGCCTGGTCGTATTCCCTGACTCGGGACGCTGCCACGCTCTTCATGACACGCACGAGCGTCTGCAGCTCCTGCGCGGTGTCGATCTGCCGTTTGAGCAGTTCCAGTTCTTCCAAACGATCAGCCCGCCTTCTCCATCGCCTCTCTAAGAGTCTTCACCAGCATCGAACGATCGTCTTCGCCTGGTTCCTGTCCGGTGGCTATGAGCCGGTACAGGCCGGGAGCCCGATCGCGGATGGTCGACTGCGCTGCCTCTTTTGCCCCGGCCAGATGATTCACATCGATGCTATCGAATACACCGGTCGTGAGCGCCAACAACACAGCGATCTGTTCAGCCGATGGAATGGGCTGGAAACGAGGCTGTTTCAGAATCTCCCGTACGCGCCGTCCGCGGTTCAGCGCCTTGCGCGTCGGTTCATCAAGCCGGGTGCCGAAACGTGCAAATGCCTCCAGTTCTTCGTACTGAGAGTAGGAAAGCCGCAGGTCCCCTGTAACCTGCCGGTAGGCGGCGAGCTGTGCCTTCCCTCCCACACGTGAAACCGAAAGGCCAACGTCGATCGCAGGCAATACGCCCTCTTCGAAAAGCCGTGGCGAGAAATACAGCTGGCCATCAGTTATGGAGATCAGGTTCGTCGGTATGTAGGCGGAGATATCCTGCGCTTCCGTCTCGGCTATCGGCAATGCAGTGAGAGATCCCCCATTCTTCAGTCGGGCGGACCTCTCGAGAAGTCGCGAGTGGATATAGAAGATATCGCCCGGAAACGCTTCGCGCGCTGGCGGACGCCGTAGCAGCAGCGACAGCTCCCGGTATGCGCGCGCGTGCCGCGTAAGGTCGTCGTACACTATGAGCGCATCCATGCCTCTGTCCACGAAATGCTCGGCCATGGTGGTGGCGGCATACGGTGCAATGAAATTCAAACCAGGCGTGTCCTTGCCCGTCGCGGCAACAACAATTGTGTGATCCATCGCCCGGTGCTGCTGCAGGCCAGCAACGACCTTGGCAACCTCAGAGCTCTCCTGACCAATGGCACAGTAGACACACACCACTCCTTTGTCCCTCTGATTTATGATCGCGTCCATCGCCACCGACGTCTTGCCGGTTTGACGATCACCGACGATCAGCTCACGCTGCCCTCGTCCAACCGGCATAAGAGCGTCAACAACCAATGCTCCGGTCTCCAACGGCACGGTAACCGGGGCACGATCCATGATCGCGGGCGCCTCGCGCTCGATACCTCTCCGTTCAGACGTACGGATCTCTCCGCGTTCGTCCAGGGCGCGACCGAGTGCATCGACAACTCGCCCCAGCAGTGCATCGCCGACGGGCACATCAACCACCCGTTTCGTCCGGTACACCCTCTGTCCCGCCTTAAGCTCAACGCCTTCATCGAGCAGGACAATGCCGGTCTCATTCGCGTCCAGGTTGAGCGCCATGCCGAGACGATTGCCGGGCAAAGCAACAAGTTCCTCCGATTGAAGGTGCGCGAGTCCGGTGAGCCAGGCAATACCACGGCCAATCGCCGAAATCCGTCCGATCTCCTCTATCTTCGCGGCCGGCCGATGCGCCTCGACAACTCGCGCAACCACATCGATCGCGTCTCCGAGCGCGGCACACACCGGATCTCGCTCTTGTGTGGCCATACCGGTCAGGTCTCCCTACCGCTACTCCTCTTCAACCGCCTTGAGGACTTCTCGTTCGAGTTCATCCAGATAACTCTGCAGGCTCCACGCTATTCTGATGTCGCCCACGATGAGCTCGATGCCGCTCATCATGTCAGGGGCGGGTACGAACTCCGTTTCGACACTGTCACCCACGTGCTGCTGCATAGCCTGACGTATCTGCTTCTGCGTTTCCCGCGCCAGCTCGAACGCGCTCGCCACAGTGACAGAGCCACCATTGCCTGCGAGCGACTTCCGAAGGGCGCCAGCTTCCTCCGCGCTGATCGACTGCAACCGCTCCAGGAACCTCGCTACGATTCGTTGCTCCAGTGCTTCGTCAGCCAGATCATGTAGCGCGCGGCGTGCGATGCCAACCACCTGTTCGGCCGCGCGGCGTCGCAATACCTTCGTGAATTCGCCTTCCTGTTGCTCGATGCTCGTCTTCCAGCGAGTTCGCTCAGCATCCACCTCCGCGCGCGCCTTCTCCAAAAGCTCCCGGCGCAACTTCTCGGCGTCCTCACGCGCATGGGCAATCATATCGTCGCGCTCTGCGGCGAGTTCCTGTTTCTGCAGCACATAGGATGCCTCCGCAGCGCTGGCCTGCGTCATCTTCTCTTCAGCCGCCTTGAGACGAGAGACAATGAGCTCCTCTCTCTTGTCCATCGCACGGATGACAGCAGGATAGAGAAAGCGCTTCAACAAGTAGACGAGCACAAGGAAGTTCAGTATCTGCGCGCCAACGGTGAACCAATCGATGCTCATTTCTTTTCAACCTGCACAACAGCCTCTATCCACCCGTCGTCAGGATGTGATTCCAGAAGGGATTGGCGAATATGAGCACCATCGAGATGACGAAACAGTAGATGGCGATCGACTCGATTATCGCCAGGCTGACAAACAGTGTACGAGTAATGGTAGCTGCCTCATCCGGCTGCTGAGCGATCGCGCTCAGCGCCCTCGACGCCGCCCAGGCCTCTCCCAGCGCCGGACCTATCGATCCGACGGCCATGGTGATCCCGGCGATAATGATGGATATCTGCCCAATGGTGGTGATGCTATCCATGCTTGACCTCCGCAGTGCTCCGGTGAGCTTTCGACCTGACTTCACCATCCCGGCGAGTAGCCGCGCCGATGTAGACGGTCGCCAGTACGGCAAAGATATACGCCTGCACTTGCCCGATGAGAAGACCAAGTGCTTCCATCACGATCGGGATGAATATGGGAACTATCGCAACGAGAACCGCAACCACCAGGCTGCCACTCATGATGTTCCCAAACAGCCTGACAGCCAGGGCAATGGTTCGTGAGAACTCCCCGATTACATTGAAGGGCAACATCAGAGGTGTGGGTTCCGCGTAGTGGCGCAGGTATCCGGTGACGCCCTGTTCGGCGATGCCAAAGAAAGGGACGGCGAAGAAGACGACAAGCGCCAGTCCGGTGGTCGTGTTGATAGACCCCGTCGGCGCCCGGAATCCGGGCACGATTTCAAGCAGGTTGGAGAGTGAAATGAACAGAAACAGGCTTCCCACAAACGGCAGGTAGCGGTCCGGGTCCTGGTCGGTAACCTCGCGTATCTGGCTCCTCATGTACGTGATGAGCATCTCGACGAGAGTCTGCGGGCGTGAAGCGCGCCTACCCACCACGACTCTGCGCGCGACAAGAACCGCGCCCACCACGAGCAGCGCCATCACTACCCATGTGAATACGATTGTCGCATTCAGCGTGAAGAATCCCCAGCGGAAGAAGACGATCTGATCCGGTGTGATGTCTATCTCGGGCATCTTACGTCGTCCTCTTCATCGACTTTCTCAGCAACACACCCTGTATGGACGCGAAACCCACCAATGATCCCAGCACGCCAGCGATCCCCAGGAACCTGACCACCAGGAACAGACCTAACAGGCTTATTGCTGAACGGCCTAAGAAACTCCCCAGTACCAGAGCGAAGGCACGCCTCGCGTTGCCGACACGGTTCACGGTCAACCACAGCCCCCCCCAGAAAGACGAGCCCAATCGTCACGCCTACAAACAAGCCTGCCAGAAATGGCTCGATACTACTCATCCTCATCCCTCCTCCGTATCTTGCTGCCCTCGCGGCGCACCCAGTGGTATGCGTTGAGACATCCCGCCGACATGCCGACGAGTAGCAGCGTCAACGTCCACGAGACCGTATCGTCGTATCTTGCATCCAGTCCGCGACCAAGCAACGCCCCGACGAGAGTCGGCACCGCCACCGACCACCCAACCGTGCCCATCATGCCAAGGCCAAACCACATGGTCCTGTCCCGCTCGCTTCGCGCTCTGACCTTACGCATCTCACTGGCTTCGATACGCCGCGTGAACTCCTGCCGCTCATCTCGTGGTTTGCTCATCGCATCCTCAATCCCAGCGTGCCCCGCACGAAATCAGATTCAAGTCTGGCTATGATCGAACGTGCCTTTCGTTCCTCTTCGTCCAGTTCCTCGAGTTCTTCCTCAACCGTCCGCTTGACCTTGCCCAGATCCTTGCTGAGTACTGCCTTTCGCGTCGACACGCGTACTTCGCTGCCGCACTTGACCAGTATCCCCGTGTCGACCGCCGCGAATTCCTCATCGGGGGATTCGGGCCTCAGGTAGGAGAGGATGCCCGGTACAAGCAGCGCAACGAAGTCGATATGGCGCGGCAACAGACAGAACGAACCATCTTCAGCCTCCGCCACGACCTTGCTCACTTCCGCATCCACGAGGATGCGATCCGGCACAAGCAGCCTCAGTCTCATGTCCTGGCCTCGTCGATGGCGCCAATCATGTAGAGGGAACTCTCGGGATATCGCGCGAACTCATCGTTCAGTATCCGCTCACATCCAGCCAGCGAGTCTTCAACCGGTACCAGCCTTCCCTTGTGACCGGTGAAGGACTCCGTCGTGAAGAAAGGCTGCGTCAGGAACCGCTCCAGCCGGCGCGCGCGGTTCACCGTCTTCTGATCCTCCTGGGACAACTGCTCAAGCCCCAGCATCGCGATGATATCTTTCAGTTCATCATACGTCTCGAGAGTGCGACGTACCTCCTGGGCGACGCCATAGTGACGCTCGCCGACAATATGCGGCGTCAGCATCTTCGAGCCCGACCGCAATGGGTCGATGGACGGATAGAGGCCTGCACTCGCCATTCTGCGCGAAAGGACTATGGATGCGGAGAGATGGCCGAATGCGTGGACCACTGCGGGGTCGGTGAAATCATCTGCAGGCACGTAGACCGCCTGTACGGACGTAATGGCCGCGGTTGGCGTACTGCAGATACGTTCCTCAAGCTCTGCCAGTTCCGTCGCCAGCGTCGGTTGATAGCCAAGCCGCGAAGGCAATTGACCAATCAAGCCCGACACTTCAGCGCCCGCCTGGACGAAACGGAAGATGTTGTCGATCAGCAACAACACGTCTTTTCCCGCATCGTCGCGGAAGTACTCGGCCATGGTCAGCGCCGCGTGACCTACGCGGAAGCGGGCTCCCGGCTGCTCGTTCATCTGACCAAAGACCATGATAGACCTGTCCAGAACGCCGACATCGCGTATCTCCCGATACAGCTCCTCCCCTTCCCTGCACCTTTCTCCCACACCACAGAAGATACTGATGCCCCTGTAATTGCCCGCCATGTTGTGGATGAGTTCCATGATGAGCACCGTCTTGCCAACGCCCGCTCCACCCAGAAGTCCAGTCTTTCCTCCCCGCTCCAGAGGCGCCAGTACGTCGATGGCCTTGATACCGGACTGGAACACGTCCGAAGTGGTGCTCTGCCGTGCAAACCCAACGGGATCCCCATGTATCGGACGCCACTCACGCGCGTCCACGTCACCAGCGTGGTCTATGGGCATTCCAAAGACGTTGAACACACGCCCAAGGAGACCTTCACCAACAGGAACCTTGAACGGGCCGCCCGTATCGACAACCCTGTCGCCACGGGCGAGGCCGTGCGTTGCATCGAAGGCGATGCCTTGAACCATATGTGAACTAAGGTGGGCCAGTACCTCTATCGATACTCTGCCATCGGCGCCCGTCTTGAGGCGGTTTCCGATGGCTGGCAGTCGCTCCGGGAAGCGTGCAACGACAACGCTCCCCCGGACGGCAACCGTCTCTCCGACATTGGTGGCGATGTTCTTTGCGGCCACCTTCAGTCCCACCTGACGCTCTCAGCAGCAGCGTGAGCCTTGTCGCAAGCAAAGCCCTCCACGAGCTGAGATGCCGTCACATGCCGGCTGCAGCCTGCATCCCACACTCGTCGCGTGTGGATTGAAGCGCACATGACATACATGGATAGCACGCTGTAAAACGTTGTGCAACAGCAAGGGGGATGGCCAGAAGCCATCCCCCTTCAGATCTTCTGCAAGAACAGATCAGTAGTCCAGTGCCCCCACGAGCTGACGCGCCGTGCTCGGCTTGCGCAGCTTGCGCAGTGCGCCCTTTTCAAGCTGACGGATGCGCTCGCGGGTGAGGTTCATCGTCTTGCCTACTTCCTCCAGCGTCCACTCCCGCCCATCCACCAGACCGAAACGCAGTTCGATGATCCTCCGTTCACGATCAGGCAACACCTTCAACATCTCGCGTATCTGATCGCGCAGGACGCTGCTCGAGGCCACGTCCTCCGGCGCCGGCGCCGTCTCATCCTCGACGAGATCGCCGAGGGACGTATCTCCATCCTCACCGACGGGCAGGTCCAGCGACAGCGGCTGCAGATGCTGCAGGTCTTCCAGCATCTCGATGAACTCGGGCGAGGCGTCCATGGCCTCGCTCAGTTCGGCCGACGTCGCCTGCCGGCCGCTGGACATCGTGAGGTCGCGACGCGTCCTGTTCAGCTTGTGCATCTTCTCGGCCATGTGCACCGGGATGCGAATCATGCGCCCCTGCTCATCGACCGCACGCCGCACCGCCTGCATAATCCACCACGTGGCATAGGTACTGAATCGGTACCCCTTGCGGTACTCGAATTTCTCCACCGCCCGCATCAGGCCCACCGCACCCTCCTGTACCAGGTCGAGCAAGGGCAGGCCCCAGTTGAGGTGGCGCTTCGCCACGCTCACCACAAGGCGCATGTTCGCCTGTACCAACTGGTCGCGCGCCGATTTCGCCTGCGCCTTGATGCCGCCGTAGTGTCGTTCAAGCCCGGCTTCCATGGAGTACAGCCGCTCAACGAACGCCTCCGACGCAATGACAGCCTTGAGCTCCTCGGCCGTCCTTCCCGCACCCGCCAGTTCGATGACTTCATGAGGCAACAAACGGGGAGCAACGGAAAGCTCGCGAACCACATGCTCCAACTCGGTTCGGCTGCCCGCGAGCGGGGTCAATTCATCCAGGAATTCCTTGCTGTACACCGCGTCTGTGAGCGCCCGGAACGCCGGATCTGTGATGCTGGAGAGCAGTCCTTTCTTGCCGCCGACACCGGCATGCAGGGCGATGACCGCCACGGCGCCGTCCAACTCCATAACCCGCCGGAGCAATTCCAGGGCGAAATGCGGGCCATCCGGGGCTATGCCCTTCTCGTTCGAGAAGGCAGCCTCAACTTCGTTCAACACCTCCCCTTCTTCAACCACGCGGGCCAGCTCAACCACTTCCTTGTTGCTGAGCAATGGAACCGCGCCTATCTCGCGCATCCACAGTTGCTCGATGTCGGCAGACGACTCGTACTCACGCGCACCCAGCATGGACGAGAACTCGTCATCGTCCATCTCGTACGACGTATCAGTGATCGCAGCCTCGGTATCGGTGTCCTGGGGCAGGCCATCAACAACAGGCTCGAGTTCCTCTTCAATTCCAATCCTGGTTTCCTCTTCCATCACGTCTCCTCCTTCCAGTACAACGCTTGAACCCCCTCAGCGGTTTGCCCTGATTCCCGGTTATCGTCCCAAAAAATCTGGCGGACTCCCGAAGCTTCGAAGAGTCCGCCCGCGCTGCGCGCATCACTGACGCTTCAGAGCCCCCGGACACCTCCGGTGAGGCTACAGGCGCATCGCGGGGAGGACCAACTGGTGCGTGAATTCATCGGGTGATTCCTTGCGCGCCGTACTCCGTTCTCTCAGGCTTCGCCATGTTAGACTATCTCACATGACTTGTCAAATCACTGCACGAATGGGCTCAGGTGCTTCCCCTAAGAAGCCCCGGCCAATCTCAGCATTGCGGACGCCAGACCGAGCAGGATGACGAAGCCGGTGACATCAGTGGCGGTGGCCAGAAGGACGCTCGAGCCGAGTGCGGGGTCCGCGCGCAGCTTCTTCAGCAACAGCGGGGTGACGGCGCCGAGCAGCGCCGAGAGTCCCAGTGTCAGGAACATGGCCACTCCGAACACCTGCGCCAGCAGGACGCTGCGCATCCAGGCCAATGCCACCAACCCGGCCAGTGCGCTCACCACCAACCCGTTTATTGTGCCGAGGGCCGCCTCACGCGCCACCGCACGCCGCAGCAGCGCCTGGCGCAATTCCCCGGTGGCCAGCCCGCGAACAAACAGGGTCGCGACCTGCTGCGCGTAGTTCGTGCCCATGGCGGAGATGAGCGGCAGGAACGAGGCCAGTGCGACCATCGCGGCTACGGTTGACTCAAATGCGCTGACCACCAGCCCGGAGGTGAGTGCGAAACCCAGGCTCATGATGAGCCAGGGCAGGCGCCGCCTCACGGAGACGCGCAGCGGCCTCGAAAGCCGCTCCGATTCGCTCAGGCCCACCATGTGGTACATGTCAGCGGTCGCCTGCTCCGTAGTCACATGCAGCAGCTCTCGCAGCGTGATGACCCCGACCATGTGTCCTGTGGCGTCGACCACTGGGAGGGAGGAGATGTTGTAGCGCTGCATCACCTTGGCGCATTCACGGTCCGGCGTATCGGGAGTGACCGACAGCAGCTTCCGCTCCATGATGGCGCG
>CAYNXN010000040.1:0-10943 GCA_964401175.1 uncultured Dehalococcoidales bacterium
GTACTCAGAAGCCTGCGTTAGCATGTGTGAGGGAGCGTATGCCGCCACGCGGTCACTCTCCCTGTTGCCTCTGTCATGGAAGACGTCGTCAAGGTTGTCAGGGCGCTTTCCGCCGAAACGCGGCTGCGGCTGCTGAAGCTGCTGCGCAGCCGTGATATGAGTTCGCTTGAACTGCAGCAGACGCTCCACGTCCCTCGCCAGACGGTCTGCTATCACCTGGGAGTGCTTCAGACCGGAGGTCTCGTTCGCTCCAGGCGAGAGGGACGTCGCGTGCTGTATGCCGCCGCCATGCCCGCGGCTGCCGACGCGGAAGGGAAGTTCGCGCGTTTCCTCTCGCGCACGCTGGATGATGTGAACTAGCCGCCCGTATACCCGCCCGTGCGGTGGTTCTCTCCCGGTTTCCGAAGATCTCTGCGATGAGCAGCCCATTCGGTTCACTCGTGGACATTCCGGTACGGCGCCACGGCGCCTCACAGGTCTATCGCATGTGCTCCGTGGATGACTCCGCCGACGTTTCCGATGACGATATCGCCGAACTGGTGCGCAGTTGCAGCGAGACCCTTGTCTGGCGGTTTCTTTTCCGGGATCGCCTGGGGCGGCGCTATAGGGCGCAGGATGCGCGCGATTTTGTGGACTGGGCACGGCGTGGTTGGGCTTCCGGTGAGCACATGGTCTTCCTCTTGCGCAGCCCCGACGGACACATCGGCGCCTGCATCGATATCGGGGCCATGGATGCGTCGCGGGAGGCGCTCATCGGCTACTGGGCGGGTGCACGCCATCGCGGCGTGATGCCCAATGCCGTGGAGCGCCTTGCAGCACTGGCGAAGGATACCGGGTACCTGAAGCTTGTGGCGCTTGTGGAGCCGGAGAATGAGCGCTCCTCCGCCGTTCTGGAACGGGCGGGATTCTCTCTCCTGGGATTCCAGGACCAGGCCATCACCTTCCTTGACCGGCCGCTCGATACGACGGTTCGCTTTCGCCGTTACGAGCGGGCGCTGTAGCCGCTCCTCCTTCTGAATCGATGCCCGTGCCGGTTGACATCGCGCCGCTGAAATTGTATATATATACAACAACAGTGTGATGAGGGGGCTGTGATGGTCGCAGAGCGGACTGGCAGAACGCGTGAGAGGGTCTTACAGTTCATACGTTCGTTCATGGCGCAGAAGGGCTACTCACCATCGGTGGCGGACATAGTCGCCGGGTGTGGCCTGAGTTCTCCCAATCTGGCGCAGTATCACTTGAATGTGCTTGAGCGGGAAGGCGTTCTGCGGCGTACCCCCGGCGTGTTTCGCAGCATTCAGCTTGTACAGGGATTCAACAGGGAAGTGCCGCTGCTCGGCGTCATCGCCGCGGGCGCTCCTATACCCGTGCCCGAATCCGGCAACTGGACCGAGAGCGCCGAGGAACTGCTCGAACTCAGTCGCGATCTCGTAGGTGACGGCGAGAACCTGTTTGCCCTCAGGGTACGAGGCAGGTCCATGATCGATGCCTGTGTCATGGATGGTGACATCGTGGTGCTGGAGGCAACGCAGTCCGTGGTTGATGGCGATATGGTGGCGGTGTGGCTCAAGGACGAGCATGAGGTCACGCTCAAGCGTATCTTCCGCGAGCAGGGCCATATCCGGCTGCAGCCCGCCAACCGGCAGATGGAGCCTCTCTATGTGGCTCCGGAAAACGTGACGATACAGGGGAGAGTGGTGGCGGTTATCCGGAAGCTCGCGCGCTGACTGCTCCTGGGGAGCCCGTACCGATGAGACTTGCATGCCTGTACCTGCCCGGATTCGCCATTCAGGTCGAGCGTCGAGCTAACCCCACGCTCTGCGGCGTACCGCTCATGATTGGCGGCTATCACCATGAGTCGGGCCGGGTGCAGGGCGTCTCCTCAGAGGCCGCCGGGTTCGGCGTAGTGCCGGACATGCCGTTGCGCCAGGCGTACCGCCTCTGTCCCGGCGGCACTTTCCTGCCGTACCGGGAGGAGCGATACCGGCAGGCATTCTCTTCTGTGGCCTGTGAGGTGGCACAGCTTTGTCCTCTGGTAGAGCCTGAGCCTCTGGCGCATATCCTGCTGGGTCTCCGCTATGAGCGCGATGGATTGCGTTTCGCCGGGGAAGTCATGGCCGCAGTCGAGCGCCACCTCGGATTCCAGTCGTCCTGCGGCATCGCCCCATCACGGTTCGCCGCCCGCGCTGCTGCCGAGGATGCGCCGCTGCGGCAGGTTGTGGTATGTGAAGGCAGCGTCGGGTATGAGTATCTGTCGCGGCTGCCGGTTGAACGACTGCCGCTTGCCGCTGGGACGAAGCGCAGGTTGAGACTGCTCGGCATCGTGTCTGCCGGCGATCTGCTGCAACTGCCGGCGGGAGCGGTTGAGGCGCAGTTGGGACAAGAGGGACGGACGCTGCTTTGTGTGGTGCGGGGGGAGGACAACCGGGAGGTGGAACAGTGGCAGGGTGCGCGCGAACTGACGCAGCACAGGTGCTTCGATGTGCCGGCGACACACGGAGGAGAGTTGCTGCAGGCGGTTAGAGACCTGCTTGATGCGCTGTGCGGTGAGCTTGAGGCGCGCTGGCAGTGTTGCCATTCGCTCTCGCTGGCGCTCGAGCTTGAGTCCGGGTCATCGAGACAGGAGGTGCTGCATTTCAAGCAGCCATCCTCGTCTGCCTCGATCCTGGGGCAGCGGCTCATTTCCTGTGTCGAGCGCCTGGCTGGTGAGGCCGCCGTAACGGAGCTGCGTCTGACAGCCTTCGGTCTTTGTGGCAACCCCGGCACGCAATCGTCGTTTCTCGACGGCCTGCCGAGGGCGACGAGACAGTTCCACGAGGCGGTCGGCGTGTTGCAACAGCGCTATGGCCCGGATGTGGTGCAGCGGCTTGTCCCTCGCCATGGTGGAAGATTGCCCGAGGAGCGGTACTCCTTTGTGCCGCATGAGGTAGAGGTGCGATGAGCGGACTATCGCGCGAACTCCTCGTATTACAGGTCGATGAGATGGAGGGTCACACCCCCCGGCGGATACTGCATCGGAGCCGGTGGAGCAGAGTTGAGGCAGTGTTGACCCGCTGGCGGCTGCAGCAGGAATGGTGGAAGCGTCCGGTGGAACGAGACTACTTCCTGCTGCGGCTGGAGGGTGGGGTCATCTGCGAGGTGTTCCGTGATGCCGCCTCGGGCCGGTGGAGGTTGCAGCGTATCTATGACTAGGAGGGATGCCACACCCCGGAATCGCCGTAGAGCTCCGGCGGATGCAGGACGACGGCATCCGGAGGGCAGCTTGCCTGCTGCGGTAGAGCCGCGGCTACTCCTTCTCGTCCTCGCCGGCGCCGTGTCTCCTTATCTCGTCCACCACGATGCAGGTGCACAGAACGAGCAGGGTTGCGAGGATGATCTGGCCGAAGTAGAGGGGATAGAGATAGGACTCGGCCACTCCGCCGCCGATCGTCTTCGAGAACACTGGTATGAATATGGGTGCGCCAAGCCAGGTGAGAAGCAGGAAGAAGAGGATCGGTGTGATGAGCACGGGTTTCAGGGAGACGGTGTTGATGATTCTCCTGCTCTTCCGTTCCGTGGCATCGTAGATGATGTCGTTCACGCGGGCATCGAGGGTGGCTGCGACGCGCTTGAGCATGTCGATGTCCGGAAAGGCCTCGCCCCGCTCCCAGTTGGAGACCGTTTGCCGGGTGACATGCAGCTCCGTGGCCAGGTCTTCCTGAGAGAGTCCCTGCTTCTTGCGGAGCTGCTGGATGTTCCTGCCGACTGTGTTCATGTGTGCTGCCTCCTCGTCGAAACCTTAGCAGAATCCGGCATGGCAATCCCGCAAGCGCTGTTTGCGTGACGAGCAACAGTCGGCTTGACCTTCGTACAGATGCGGTGGATAACCATGGAAAGCTATGTAGAGTTGCATTGCCACTCCGCGTTCTCGTTGTTGGACGGGGCATCGTTGCCCGAGGAACTGGCACAGCAGGCCGCCGAACTGGGTATGCCGGCACTCGCATTGACGGATCACGACGGGCTGTACGGTGCGGTCCGCTTCGCCCGTGCCTGTGAGCGGCAGGGAATCAGGCCGCTCATCGGTGCCGAGCTCACGCTTCATGCGGGCGGTCACGTCACGTTGCTGGCAATGGATGCGGAGGGGTACACCAACCTGTGCCGCATCATCACGGCGGCGCAACTCGCCGGGGGAAAGGGGCGGCCGATGCCGACCTGGGAGATGTTGTCGGCCTGTAGCGGTGGACTGCTGTGCCTCTCGGGCTGCAGGGAGGGGGAGTTGCCGCGCCTCGTGCGTGCCGGCCTTCAGGATCGGGCTGTGGCCGCCGCCCATCGCTACATCGAGTTGTTTGGTCGGGACCGCTTCGTGGTGGAGCTGCAGCGTCCCCTGTATCCGGATGACGCCGCGCTGTGTGGTGCGCTCATCGATGTCGCGCGGCGCACTGGCGTGGCCTGCGTGGCCAGCAACAACGTGCACTACGCCAGGAAGCAACAGCACAAACTGCACGACGTGCTCACCTGTATCCGGGAGCACAGCACTCTGGACGACTGCACGGCGCTGAAGCTGAATGCCGAGTTGTATCTGAAGTCGCACGGTGAGATGCTCGCGCTCTTCAGTGAGGCTCCTGATGCGGTGTATGCCTCGGCTGAGCTGGCGCAGCGATGCAACGTGACTCTCGATTTCTCTGGCTATCGTTTCCCGGACTTCCCTCTGCCGGAGGGCGAGACCGCCAGGAGCTATCTGTCGCGCATCTGCCATGGGAAGCTGCACGAGAGGTATGCTGAGCCGTCGGCGGAGGTGGAGTCCAGGGTTGGCTATGAGCTCGATTTGATCGACCGGCTTGGCCTGTCCGGCTACTTCCTCATCGTATGGGACATCATGGAGTACGCGAAGCAGCATGGCATTCCAGCTCAGGGGCGCGGTTCCGCGGCAAACTCCATCGTTGCCTACATCCTCGGCATCACGAAGGTGGATCCGGTCCGCAACCGGCTCTTCCTTGGCCGCTTCCTGAATGAGGAGATGTCGTCCATCCCCGATATCGACATCGATGTCTCAACCGCGCATCGCGAGGCGCTCATCCAGTACGTCTACGAGAAGTACGGACGTGAGCACACCGCCATGGTGTGTACTTACATAACATTTCAGGCGCGCAACGCGCTGCGCGAGGTTGGTAAGGTGCTTGGCATGCCGGCGCAGGTGACCGAACGTCTGGCGCGGTCTGTCTCCTGGTATGGCTATGGCCCGCGCGATCTGAAGCAGGAACTCACAGGCATCGACGAGTTCGCTTCGTACTTCAGTCGAGTGACGTTCCAGGAATACATCGATATCTGCCGGCAGCTCGAGGACCTGCCGCGGCATCTCTCCATCCACAATGGTGGCATACTCATCTCGTCCTGCCCGCTGAGCGATATCGTACCGCTCGAGCGGGCGGCGATGGCCGGGCGGGTTGTCTGCCAGTGGGACAAGGACGGCGTGGCCGATGCCGGCCTGATCAAGATCGATCTCCTCGGATTGAGGATGCTTTCGCTGCTGGATGAGGCGCGCGTGCTCGTGGAGCGGGAGCATGGTGTGACGCTGGATCTCGATGCGCTGCCGCAGGACGATACTGCGGTGTATGACATGATCTGCCGCTGCGATACCATAGGCGTCTTTCAGATTGAGAGCCGGGCGCAGATGCAGACGCTACCTCGTACGCGTCCGCGCACCATCGACGACCTCACCATCGAGGTCTCCATCGTGCGACCCGGCCCCATCCAGGGCAACATGGTGCATCCTTACATAAGAAGAAGAAACGGGCGTGAACGGGTGACCTATCTCCATCCTTCCCTTGCCCCGATTCTTGAGGAGACGCTTGGCGTCATCCTCTTTCAGGAACAGGTTATCCAGGCTGCGGTCGCCGTCGCCGGCTTCAGCCCCGGCGAGGCGGATGAGTTGCGCCGGGCGATGAGCCGTAAGCGCTCGGTGGAAGCCATCGAGCGGTTGCGTGGCCGCTTCATGCGGGGAGCCCTTGCGAGAGGCGTGGACGCGGAGAGCGCCGACCGCGTGTTTGCCTCGCTGCAGGGTTTTGCCCAGTATGGCTTCTGCAAGAGCCATGCCGCCGGCTTTGCCCTCATCTGCTATCAGTCCGCCTGGCTCAAGCACCATTACCCGGTCGAGTTCTACTGCGCCCTATTGAACCACCAGCCGATGGGATTCTATCGTCCGGAGGTGGTGGTGCATGATGCACAGCGCCACGGCATCGCGGTGCTGCCGGTTGATGTGAACCGGAGCGAGGAGGTCTGCCGCGTCGAGGCCGGACGTATCCGCCTCGGATTGCAGTACGTCAAGGAGATGGGACCGAGGACGCTTGAGGTCATACTCGCCGAGCGAAAGAGAAGAGGGTACCGGTCGCTTGAGGATTTCTGTCTGCGCACCGGCCTGCCTGAAGCTGTGGTGGAGAACCTCGTACTGGTGGGGGCGTTCGATCGCTTCGGTGGCACGCGGCGGGAGCTGTTGTGGCGGCTCGGCGTGGTGGCGAAACGGAACCCCGGCGAGCTTCCGCTGGACACGTCCGGCGGCGTCGTATCCCTTGCCGGTATGACGCCACTCGAGGAGATGCGGTGCGACTATTCCGTGCAGGAGTTGTCCACCTCGTACCATCCGATGCAACTGCTCAGACCGGAATTGCAGGCAGAGCCGCTGCTGCGCAGCATTGAGCTTGAGAGCAGAAGCGATGGAGAGCAGGTTAAGGTGGCCGGCTATGTGATCATGAGACAGCGACCGCCCACGGCGAAGGGGTTTGCTTTCATCACCATGGAGGACGAGTCGGGTATGATCAACGTGGTTATCCGTCCGGATGTGTATGAACGTTATCGCCAGGTTTGCATCTTCAATCCCGTGCTGCTGGTGACGGGCTCGCTGCAGAAACGGGATGGCACGCTGAATGTACGTGCCGATACGATCGCGCCTCTGCGACCCGGGGGCGAGTCCCCTCTGCCCGGGCGCGCCGCAACCCGGCGACACGCGCCCGGACAGAACCATTGACAGCGTGACCCGTACGTTCTAGGCTGAGGCGGGCCGTCAGGAACGACGGCGCTGGGGATACTAACGGGAGGACATGCCATGCCAGAGGTTGCACCGCTGTCGGATGGCTCCACCACCACCGGAGAACTCAAGCGCCTGGTACAGCAGTTCGTTGACGAAAGGGACTGGGGCAAGTACCACAATGCGAAGGACGTGGCCCTCGCCATCAACGTCGAGGCGGGCGAGCTGCTGGAGCTGTTCGAGTGGGTGAGAGAACACGAGATACCGGGACTGCTGGCTGACGGGCGCAAGCGGCAGCAGATAAGCGATGAGCTTGCCGACATCCTGATCCTCTGTCTCAATCTCTCGTCGGTGCTGCAGTTGGACGTGGCTGCTGCCGTCGGCCACAAGCTGGAGCTCAACAATTCCAAGTATCCGGCGCACCTGGTCCGGGGCAACTATCGCAAGTACACGGAGCTGCGTGAGGACGCGAAGCAAAGGAAAGGCCACGGCCGGGCCGAGTAGCCCGGGGCCGTGGCCCTGTATCGAACGCTGCTACATCTCCAGGGGCGTGTTTCCCTGATTGGGTTGGAGAGGCGCCACCGTCCTTCGGTCAGCGCAGGCGACAGGACTGTACCTGTGGCGCCTTCTCCTGTGCAGGCCCCAGGCTCTATGCACTTCGAACCGGCCGTCTGTTTACGCTACCAAAGGGTCGCGGACCGGCTGTCCAATCGCCACCAAGAACGATTGGCTCTGCTCAGGAGTAACGTTGGCAGTCCTTCGGGACTACACCCACCATTTGAGCACGGGCCACTGCAACCGGCGTATCAAGTACGTCCGCTGCCGAGGGCTGTGCGGGATCATTGCAGACCTCAATGACTCGGCGTGCCTCAAAGTCCATGATCCGAGATGTGTTGCCCGCCTTGACTATCCATCCGCTGGCCTCAATGAAGTCCCCTGCATGTATGGGCGCGAGCAGCTCAATGCTGTTGTAAGCGGCGAGCAACCCTTCATCACCGTCGTACCGGATGCTGATCTCAGTACCCACGTCACCGAAGAGTCCCAATACCCATGCGCCATTGACAAGCCCACCCGCGTAGTGAACGTCCTTCTCGCTCACTCGAACACGAAGAGTCACCCTCTCTCCAATTTCCAGCGATCGCCTACTCGCCTTCATGGCATCCTCCTTCATTCACCCACAGACTGGTTGCCCGTGTTCCCATGGGCCAGCGCACTTCTGAGGTCCGAGCGTCGCAACTGAACGCCGACACTTGAAGCGCGTAGCGACGATTGTGTGGCAACAACACTGCTTCGTCTCATCGCAATCGCCGCGGTCTCATGCGATACCCACCGAAGATGCTGTGGTGCTCTGGGTTCCATCCCGTCTCGATAGCATTGCCCGGCGAATCGCATCTCAGCTCAGTACCACACGCGCATCGAGGACTGCCGCGCCCTTCTCAAGGGCGAGCACGGGGTTCAGGTCGATTTCGACGATGCGGGGGTTATCGAGCATGATGCGCGCCACGGTCTGAACTATGGCCACAAGAGCATCGAGGTCCCTGGGGGTCGAACCACGCGCGGTCTGCAACAGTGGAAATCCTTTGATTTCCCGGAGCATCGCATGCACTTCTTCGTCCGTGACGGGCGGGATGCGATAAGCGACGTCCCCCATCACCTCGACGAAGACCCCACCAAGGCCGAACATCACCACTGGACCGAATTGGGGGTCACGCACCGCGCCAATGATGGTCTCGACACCGCCACGTAGCATCGGGGTAAGCAGCACCCCCTGAAGATTGGCCTCGGGGGCGTACTTCCGGGCGCTGGTCATGATGGAGTCATACGCATCAGAAACCTGTTTGCCGCTGCGCAAGTTCAACTTGACGCCGCCCGCATCGGACTTGTGCAGTATCTGCGGCGATACCAGCTTTGCCACTACTGGAAAGCCGAGCTCCTTGGCCGCTCTGATGGCGGACGCTTTGGTCCTGGCAAACCTCGACGCCCCCGCATCAACCCCGTAAAGGGAGAGCAACTGCCGCGCTTCAGTCTCCAGCAACGTCGAACGGCCCTCTGTGATCACTGTCTGCAGAAGTGCCTCGGCGTCCACACCGGGTTTCCCTGATGGCTGCTGGGGCGTCGTTCTGGCGAACCGCTCACGAGTGGCGGCGTAATCGGCCAACGCCGCCATGCACCGTGCGGCTGTCTCCACTCGTGTGTACGCGGGGATTCCGCCGTTGCGCAGCGTTTGGAGGGCCGCCGAAGTCTCAACAGGATATGGACAGTGCATAATCACAGGCTTGTTGTGCTTGTGCGAGAGGTCACACATAGCCCGTGCAACATCCATCTCCAGGTTCTCTCCACCAAACATCTCCGCATAGGCTCCAAACAAGGCGCCGACAATGAGAAGGCCGTCGATATCAGGCTGGCTCAGGATGATATCCATCACACGAGGGAAGTTCCATAGGTCTGCTTCCGCAGCACCAACGAAATCCACCGGATTCATGACTATGGATTGTGGCAGCAACACTTCGCGCAGTACGGACTGTACACTCTCATCGAGAACAGGCATCTGGAGACCAAGGCGGTGGGCAGCGTCGCATGCCATGGCTCCGTGACCTCCACCGTCTGTGAGGACAACGATGCGCTTGCCATGCATGGATGGCACCCGCAGGAACGCCTCAGCGATATCGGCCAGATCGTTCGAATCAGAAGTGGTGACTATGCCCATCTGCCTGAATGCGGCCTGATACACCTTGTAGCTTCCCGTCAGAGCGCCCGTATGCGACTTGGCAGCTCTTACGCCTGTCTCGGTCTCACCCACCTTAATGGCCAGCACGGGCTTGGTTCCAATGGTCTCGCGGACCACCTTCATGAACTGCGCCCCATCCTTAATCTGCTCAACATAGAGCAGTATGACCCGGGTATCTGAGTCGTTCCTTACGTAGTCAATGTACTCGTGGAACTGGATGTCGAGTTGATTGCCAAGGCTGACCATCTTGCTGAAACCAAGGCCGCGTGTTCGCGAAGCGTACTCAACATCGTGAATCATGTTCCCACTCTGAGTGATGAAGGCGAGACCGCCAGTCGTAAAGGGATGAGGTGTGGTATTCACCTTACCTGATGAGCTGATGATTCCAACGCAATTCGGACCAACCATGCGCATACCACTCTCTCGAAGAGTAGTCGCCACAGTTGATTCCAGCGCCTTTCCTTCACTGCCCTTCTCTCCAAATCCAGCAGCCACAACAATCAAGCCCCTTACACCCTTCGTCGCACAATCGGCCACAACGGAAGGCACGACTCCTGCTGGCACTCCAATGACCGCCAGGTCAACGACTGCATCAATATCCTTGATGCTCGGATATGCGGGGATGCCCTGGACAATCGACTCACGTGGATTGACGGGGTACAACTTCCCCTGATAGCCAGCGCCTACAATGCTTCGAACCAGTCCATAGCCCCACTTGCCTGGCTTGTTCGAGGCACCCACCACCGCGATTGACTTCGGCATGAAGATACAGTCCAACTCTGTTGACATCCGTCACTTCTCCTTCGTTGCGCCTGAAGCGAACCGCCCATGCGATTGCATCGGCCCGTGATCAGTGCGAAGAACCGGAACGGTTGTTCTCTATTCGTACCGCTGACAGTCCTTCGGCACCACGTTCACCAGCTGAGCCCGCGCCACCACGACTGGCGGCTCCAACACATCGGCCGCCGACGGCTGTTTCGGGTCGTTGCACACCTCTATGACGCGTCGTGCCTCCAAGTCGATGATCCGTGATGTGTTACCCACCTTGCTGATGGTAGCCGTTGCCTCGATGAAATCCCCTGCATGTATTGGTGCCAACAGTTCAACCTTTGTATAGGCGGCCAGCAATCCCTCATCTCCATCATGTCGTATGCTGGCCTCCGTGGCCACATCTCCAAACAACCCCAGTACCCACGCACCGTTCACCAACCCTCC
>CAYNXN010000041.1:0-10827 GCA_964401175.1 uncultured Dehalococcoidales bacterium
CCACACCAGGTCTATGCCCTTACTCGTGCCATAGCCACTGACAAGGTGCGCTACCTGCTCGCAGACGAAGTTGGCCTGGGGAAGACCATTGAGGCAGGACTGATCCTGCGAGAATTGAAACTGCGTGGCGTCGTCAAGCGCGCATTGGTCGTGGTCCCGCGCGGACTCGTGACCCAGTGGATGAGCGAAATGGAGGTCCATTTCGGAGAGCGCTTCCGATTGATCGATCCGTCTGATATCGGCAGCTACAGACGCCTCCTTGGTGCAGAGAACGTGTGGCGCGAGTTCCCACAAGTCATATGTCCTCTCGACTCCGTGAAACCCCTTCATAGCAGGCAGGGCTGGACTAACGAGCAGGTAGAGGCATACAACCGCGAGCGATTTGTAGACCTCGTTTCGGCGGGTTGGGACCTCGTGATCGTGGACGAGGCACACCGCCTCGGCGGCAGTACGGAGCAGGTGGCGCGTTTCAGGCTTGGACAGGGGCTGGCCGATGCCACTCCGCATCTCCTGCTCCTCTCAGCTACGCCTCATCAGGGCAAGACCGACGCGTTCCATCGTCTGCTGTCTTTGATTGACAGGCGCCAGTTTGCCGACTTGTCTGCAGTGACCCGCGACCGGGTGCGGCCATATGTGATACGCACGGAGAAACGCGATGCTATTGACGCGGATGGCAATCCGCTATTCAAGGCACGGCGCACCGAGATGTGCGCAGTGTCCTGGCAGACACGCCACCGGAGCCAAGAGCTGCTTTATGAAGCGGTCACCGACTATGTCCGAGAGGGATACAACCAGGCAACTCGGGAAAAGCGCAATTACGTGGGATTCCTCATGGTGCTGCTGCAGCGCCTGGTGGTTTCCAGCACAAGCGCCATCCGTGCAACTTTGGAGAAGAGACTGGAGGTGCTCCGCGCTCCTGAGGAGCAACTCGCGCTGTTTCCGCCGGGCGCAGATGAGTGGTCTGATATGGATGGGCAAGAACAGCTGGAGACGCTGCTGCATGTGCACATGCAAGCGCTCGGGAACGAGCGGGACGAGGTCAAGCTTCTGCTTGAGACTGCGGCCCGGTGCGAGCAAGGCGGCCCGGACGCGAAAGCGGAGGCCCTTCTTGATTGGCTCTATCGCCTCCAGGCTGAGGAGGGGGACCCAGAGCTGAAGGTTCTGGTGTTCACAGAGTTCGTGCCAACTCAGCAAATGCTCCACCGTTTTTTGACTGACCGTGGGTTCAGCGTGGTATGCCTGAATGGGTCGATGGATATGGAGGAGCGCCGGCGAGTTCAAGATGCGTTCGCCAGGGACGTTCGCATTCTCGTATCCACAGACGCAGGAGGCGAAGGACTCAATCTCCAGTTCTGCCACGTAGTGATCAACTACGACATCCCTTGGAATCCCATGCGGCTGGAGCAACGAATAGGGCGGGTAGATCGCATCGGGCAGTCCCGCGTGGTACGCGCCGTCAATTTCGTGTTTGAAGGCTCTGTTGAGAAGCGCGTCAGAGAGGTCCTTGAAGAGAAGCTTGCAATCATCTTCGAGGAATTCGGCATTGATAAGACGAGCGATGTCCTCGACTCGTCCCAGGCCCAGCAAGTCTTCGACAAGGCTTTCATTTCGGCAATTCTCAATCCGGATAAGGTGGAGGACTCGGTCGCCGAGGCCCTCGCCCAGTTGCGAGGCGAGGCTCAGCAAGCGCGTGAAAGCATGTCTGTGCTCGGAACTGCGGAAAGCCTGCAGCCCGGTGAGGCACAGCGCCTCCGCGCTCACCCGCTGCCGCACTGGGTGGAGCGCATGACGGTGAGCTATCTGGCCGCGCAGGGCGGACATGCCGAGAGGACTTCAAGAGGGTGGGAACTGGCCTGGCCGGACGGGCACATCGACACTGACGTAGTCTTCACTAGCCGGGAGGCCGCGCAGATGCCACGCAGTCGGCACATCACTATCGAAGAGCCGAGAGTCCGTTCCATTATCACGCGCCTGACGCAGTTTGTCCGAGGCCAACCTGTGCCAGAAGTGACCATACCGGGGCTGTCCGCAGAGATCACAGGCCTCTGGTCATTGTGGCGGATCGGCATTAGGACTCCAGACGACGAACGCCTGAACATCTTCCCGCTGTTTCTGTCGGACGATGGCAGAGTGCTCACCCCTACGGCACGACACATTTGGGATCAGCTTCTTGATTGTGACCCCATGCCCCTCTGCTGGCTCACTGGTGTTTCCTCACGATCCGCTGCCGAGCACTTGCGTGCCGTTGCAGAAACAGAGGGAAAGGCCGTGTACGATACTCTAGTGCAAAGACACATCTCAGACTTGGCCCGTGAGCGAGATAAGGCGCAATTCGCCTTCAGTGCACGTCGTCGAGCGATCGAGCAAATTGGACTTTCACAGGTCCGGGACCATCGCCTTCAACTGTTGACGAAAGATGAAGAAGCCTTCTATGAGGGGATGAAGAAGCGCAGCGGGACGCTGCCCCACTTGGAGCCGTTGATTGTGATACGCGTGAGAGGGGAAAGATGAAAGTTGCCATTATCGGGTGGGGATCACTCATCTGGCGCCCCGGCGAATTGCTGATTGCGTCGCGCTGGCACAAAAATGGACCTGCTCTTCCGGTGGAGTTTGCCAGGGTCTCGCGGGACGGTCGTCTGACGCTGGTTATTGTGGAGGGAGTCGCGCGCGTGATAACCCTGTGGGCGCTGAGTGCGCACGATACTGTCAGGGATGCACGAGAGAACCTGAGGGCGCGTGAGGGAGCCGCGCCGCGAGATGTTGCCAGTGTCACGACTGACCAACCGGCTGAGACTGCCATTCATGAGGCTGTGCGCAAATGGGCCATCGAGAATTCGCTCGATGCCGCGGTATGGACCGCGCTGAAGCCGCGGAAGTCCTCCGGTGTTGATGGTGTCATGAGCGTCTCGGAAGTCATTGACCACGTCAACTCGCTGGACAGGGATGTTAGGCAGCGGGCCGAAAAGTATGTGCGTAACACGCCCGCCCAGATAGAGACCGAAATGCGCCGAGCACTCAGACTCCAGTTCGGATGGGATAACAACACACTATCGCCGGTTCTGTTTGAGGACTGAACAGACGGAAGACAATGGAAAGCTGGCGCGAGCTGATACTGAAAGACTTCATGCCTGGCGTCAGCCGCATTACTGTAGTCGCTGACCCCGACGGCCTGCTGACAGAGGAGACGATAGCGGCCACGCTGCGCGAACGCAATTTCGAATTGCTTCCGTTCGATGACCATGTGGCGTTTCGAAATGCTTACGAGTTACGATTCCGCTCGCACTGGGATCGTGGGCAGGGTGTCGATCTGATTGTCGAGCATCAGGCTCAGGACTGCGATGTCAACCGACTGCCATATGACCTGTTGCAGGCAGCACGCCGGCTGTCCTTCTCACTTGCCAACATCTTCACTGGTCTGAGCTACCCGGTTGTGGCTGCGCTGGACCGCGCTGATCTCGACGCACTATACGTTCCGCAGTTGGGCCACCAGCACCAGCGCCTTGGGGACAATGCGACCAAGGATTTCGTTCTGCGTCATGTGTTTGGCGTAGCTGCAGATTCCGTGAACCAGCCCGATGACCTTCTTCGCATTCTGCTTCAACGCCACTATGCGCGTCGGCACATCCCACCGTGCATCGATGACTATTTTTTAGAGCGCCTCCAGCGCATACCATCGTTCGTAGATTGGCCACTCGAGACGCTCTTGACTGATAGAGAAGCGTTCTTCGCTTTTCTTCAGGAGCGCTGGCCAGTATTCCTCGATGACCTGCATCAAGAGGCTATGCCATCGGTTCGGGAACCTCCAAAGGTATACGCGCTCGCGTACGCCGGTCCACCAAACCTTCCCTTCATGCATCCGGACATCAGTGCCTATGTTGGCAATCTGTTTCTCGAGGGACTGCTCAAGCCTGTGCCGTCTGAGGAGGCTGATAGACTATCCGGTTCCTGGGTCCGCGTCGGGGTCAGAACTATGCCCCAGGAGGACCGACTCAATCGCATCAACGGACTCCTGGATGGACTCAGCAGTCTATTTCCAGGTGCTGGCGCGAAACACGGGGACTGGTTCCAGTTCGCACGAAGCTGGGCTGAGTTGAACGCGCTTGTCTATGAAGTTCCAGAAGATGTGAAGAGTCGCTGCAGTGAACGTCTACAGACTATCCAGACCACAGTGGACGACGCATTCACAACATGGGCATTCGAGCGTTACGCTGGACTTGTGAATCTGCCACCGGCACCGCCTGTGATGGTGCACCATGTGCCTCGGTTTCTGGCCAGACAAATGGAAGAGGATCCCGCGTCGAAGGCGGCGTTATTGCTGATTGATGGGTTGGCCATGCGCCAGTGGGTGGCAGTGCGTGAAATGCTTGTAGCCCGCGATAGCAGCCTATGCCTTCGCGAAGACGCCGTGTTCGCCTGGGTGCCGTCCATCACTTCGGTTTCGCGTCAGGCTGCCTTCGCCGGCATCCCCCCTTTCTTCTTTCCTGATAGCATAGGCACCACATCGCGGGAGTCAGACCTCTGGACAAAGTTCTGGCTTGACGAGGGACTGTCTGCGAACGAAATACTCTATATGAAGGGGTTGGGAGATGGCGACCCGGAAGCAGTTCTCGACAGACTATCGCACCCGAAGATCAGAGTCGCCGGGCTGGTAATCGACATTGTCGACCGCATCATGCATGGAATGGAATTGGGTTCTTCCGGGATGCAGAGCCAGGTACGCCAGTGGGCAAGCGGACCATATCTGGGAACGCTGGTCCAGCACCTGCTCACGCGAGGCTTCAGCGTGTACGTCACGTCTGACCATGGAAATGTTGAGGCTATTGGATGTGGCAGGCCATCGGAGGGAGCGACGGCGGACCTTCGAGGTGAACGAGTTCGCTTGTACCCCAGCGAAATCCTCCGTACAGGTGTGAAGACACGCTTCCCTTCTGCAATCGAGTGGGGCCAAGTTGGGCTTCCAGAAGGATACTGGCCACTGCTGGCGCCCGGAAGGTATGCGTTCGTTCCTGAAGGGCGAAGGACGGTGTGTCATGGGGGTATTTCGGTGGAAGAATTGATTGTGCCGCTCGTGAAGATTGAAAGAGGCGAAACCCGATGACAGGAGACAATCCCCGACACTCTCAGATAGGCCTCGACCGCATCGTGCGACTTGCGTGGTTGGAGAAGACCGCGCGACTGGCCTTGGCCGGTAACAGCGCTCAGGACACGCGCACCATTCTGAAACAGGACCTACAGGCTACTTTCCCAACCAGTAGCGCAGACGTCAGGGGTTCTCTCGATAAGACCGTCACAGTGCTTGCAAGAGTGTGGCTGTCAGTGCCAGCCGAGTTGGAGTCGCTACGTCTCCGCGGCCTCGATCTGTTCACACAGCTACCTCAGCAGGAACATGTGGCGCTCCATTGGGGGATGCTCCTGGCAGTGTATCCGTTCTGGGGTGCTGTGGCGTTGCAGGTCGGCCGTCTCCTACGCCTGCAAGGTGCTGCTACTGCGGCCCAGGTACAGCGGAGGGTGCGAGAACAGTACGGAGAGCGTGAGACCGTTGCGCGTCGAGCACGCTACGTGTTGCGCTCGTTCGTTGACTGGCAGGTACTGAAGGAGAGTGACACGAAGGGCGTCTACATGGCCGCTCCGACGACATTGATTCAGGAGCCCGCGTTGACCGCGTGGCTGGTGGAGGCTGTGCTTCACACTCGCCCCAATGGCTCTGCTCCGCTGAATGAGCTGTTCGACAACCTGAGTCTCTTCCCACTTGTGCTGAGGCAGACTGGCGCCGCGGGACTCACAGTGCACTCATCTGCGCTGGACGTCCTGCGACACGGTGTGAATGAGGACCTCGTGATACTGCGGCAACACGCAGGAGAGAAGACCAAATAGCTATGGGGCATTCCAGGCAGAAGGTCGCTTCGCCTAATTCGTCCCGTATCTAGAACCAGCCGTCCACCCTGTTCGACTAGCGTGTGGCGCGGATACGAGCGCCGGTACGGTCCTCGATGCTGAACTTCTGCAGCGAATCGCTCTCGTGCTCAAGTTCCGCACTGCCACGATACACGAGTTTGAGAAGAGTCTTGCTTGGTTCCAAGGCATTAACTACAACGCACAGTCGATAGCTATCAGGGGAGAAGGCCTTCATAGCCTCGTACTCACCCGGCGTCAGTTCGATGCCAATCGTGCTACCCGAGAGCCCTTTGACTTCCAGCCGGAGCAGTTGACCAAGCCTTCTTGCCTCAAGATCCCAGCCCCGCTTCTCAGCTGACACGTCCGTCACCTGCCAGTGCTCGTCGAGATAGCACCGCATCGCCGCTTCAATCGCCGCCTTCTCCACTTCCTGCTTCCGCTCAGTGTCGCCTCGCGCTCCGTGTCGGACAGCTCGCTCAGACTGTGTTAGGCCACGCTTCTCACTCACGTCGCGAATGTAGTCAAGCACCTTGCGGCGAAATTCCTTGTGCTTCGCGTCATCAGTATCTGCGTACCAAACAGCGTATCTCCCGAATCCCATGCCATCGGACAGTGCCTTCGGGACGCGGAAGACTCTTTCCTTGGGACGCAGGAGAACACACGCGTTCGCTGGCGCCTTGATGCGGTACTCCCATTCGTCGGTTGAGTCGGGGAGGATTCTCTCAGGAACCAAGTGCGGCGGGCATTCTTGCGCCGTTGAGTACACGGTTGCATTCTCGTACCACCCGACAATCCTGAGGGAGTCTTCGTCGTCATTGGCACACCACACAACTAGGACTTCGTCCACCTTGATATGAGCATGTGCGTGTATCCTCCAAAGCTGAAGACTGCCAGGTGCTTCCACGAAGCCATACACCACGCCGTTTGAGTCCGGCTGAAAGTTGAAAACCTCAAAGCCGTATCCGTATTCATCGGTGAAGCTGCCCCCCCTCAGTGGCACGTCCTGCTCGGGATTACCATGATAGCGATTCATCCACGCCACTCGGCAAAACAACATTTGAGTCATCGTCGATCTCCTTCAAGTTATCTTTGGCAGATATCCAATACATTCGGCGGCGCCAAAGCGCAGGGGTGCAGTGAAACATCGTTGCCGTCGACGTTCTATTGACTGATGCAGATGAAGCGACGTCCTCTCATGCGTTCCACTCAGGAGGCGTAACGGTATTGTCGAGATCGGAGAAGAACTTGCGTATCTCTTGTCGATTCTCTTGGCTGGTGCAATCCAGATGCCGGAAGACTCTCCCACTGTCTTCGGTCTTGTCCCAGACAACGCGACATCTCCTGTGGCCCGGCGATTCCCAGATTGACACCGACGCGGTCCGCCCAACCACCTTGCGTGCGACCAGTTGCCAGCCTAACTTGTCGCAGTCACCCACCTTGAACTTGAGCGTTGACCACATGGTGAAGTCAGGCCAAGTGAACTCACCAGCCATGTTGCTGCTCTCGAAGGGTTGTTCTGACATCGGCGTCTCCTCCTTAGTCCTATGGCACGAAATCGGGCCAAAGTTATGTTATGCTCCGCCGAGGGGGTCGTCAATGGTTTTCTCAACCCGAGGAACAGGGGGGACAATTCAACGGTTGGTGCCCATCGTGTCGGTGCATGACGATGGGGCATCCAATTTGGGAGGGTACCGCATCTGAACCTGGGCTGCGGGCACACATATCGGCCCATAGACTGACGCTGCTGCGATTGTGGATGTTGCCGAGTGTCTATGCCGGTTCATTCAGGGCAAAACAAGGAAGCGAGGAGGAGTGCCGTGATTACGAATGCGCGCGAGATCATGTCCAGAGTTGAGGAGTGCATTCTCGAGGTTGGACTGGAGTTCAACAAGAGCGGCGGCGACGCCCGGTTCTGGAACGAGGCAGATATCAGGCATGCTCTGTTGGCTGCCCTATGGAGGAAGGAAGGACTGACTATCGACGTGTCTTGTATGAAATCGCCGTCGGGAGGACTACCTTGTTTCAAGGTGCCGCTTGCACATTCGGAAAGAGCGGGCAAGGGTGGATCACGCCCAGACATAGTAGTGTACGACATCGATACGGCCACGCACGTTGTGAGAGACTTCATGCCCTACCCCTATTGGGCGAAAGAGCTAAGGGAGTGTCAGAAGCTTGCCGTGCTGGAAATCAAACAGCCCTGGGTTCACGTAGCTCGGTGCACACCATTGACTACGCCGGAGGCTCTACAAGGAGATCTCCGCAAGATTCGCGACGCCGTTGGAGACAGCCAACAGGCGTATGGATATGCACTTGTGTTTGCGACCACTGCGTCGCTTGGCCGAAAGCCTCGAGAATACGCGGGTATCGCTCTAGTGAGGCAGGCGGCGGCGGACCTTACCGCCTGGAAGACAGAAGCCTTTCAGGGCAACCCCAATTGTGGTGTGTTCTGGGCTTCGGACCACCCTGACGATCCGCCAAGATTTCTGTAGCCTAGGGATTACACCCATACGGGCACCACGCGCCGTATCGCTAGTTTCTTTCACAATGGGTGAGGTGAAGACATGAAGAAGGCGCATTCTGGCGGCCTGATCTTCTCCCCCAGTGATCTGGTGCGGTACATCGGGTCGCCGTTCGCGTCCTGGATGGACCGGTACCACCTGGAGTATCCGGGCGTCGTCTGCCCTGACGAGGAGTCCGAGGACGAGCGGCTGGTGGCAGAGACAGGCGAACGACACGAGCAGGCAGTCCTCCAGGGATTCAGAGCGGCCGACGTCGGCCTGACCGAGATAGCTCGAGAGGATCCCACCACCGCCCATAAGCAGACGCTGGCCGCCATAGGCCGGCGCACACCGATCATCTACCAGGCTGCGCTGGAGAGCGGCCGCTTCGCCGGGTTCGCCGACTTCCTGATGCTGGGCGAGAATGGCCTGTACCAGGTGTGGGACACCAAGCTGGCGCGCTCGCCCAAGCCCTATTACGCCATCCAACTCTGCTGCTACTCAGAAATGCTCTCCGACATGTGCGGTGTACCGCTGCCCGAACGGTTCGGGGTGATACTGGGAACGCAGGACCGCGTGGAGTTCCGCACCGAGGACTTCATCTACTACTACCGCCGCATCAAGAGGCGCTTCCTGGAACTGCAGGACAGCTTCAACGGTCTGTTGGAGGACCGCCCGGAGCCGCCGCCACAGGGCGAGCATGGCCGCTGGACCTCCCACGCGGAAGCGTTCTTCAAGGAGACCGACCACCTCATCCAGGTGGCCAACATCACGCAGGGCCAGATACGCAAGCTGAAGCGGGCGGGCATCGCCACGATGACGTCGCTCTCGCAGGCCGCTGGTGTCCATGTGCCAAAACTTGCCGCGGACACGCTCGAGAAGCTGGTGGCGCAGGCCCGACTGCAGTGCCTGACGAACGCCGATCGCGCCACGGTGCCCGAGGCTCCTCCTCGCTACGAGCTACTGCCGCAGTTCGTGCCGAATGATGAGCCGCTTGGCATCGCCTCGCTGCCGCCGCCTCATCTCGCAGATGTGGTCTTCGACATGGAGGGCTTTCCGCTGGTGCCCGGCGGGCTGGAGTACCTCTTTGGGGTGGTGGTGCGGATTGAAGATGACGACTCCGACTACCTGGACTGGTGGGGGCATGACCGCGAAGAAGAGAGGCGGGCGTTTGAAGGGTTCGTCAACTGGGCCTACGCGCGGTGGAAGGCGAATCCGGGCATGCACATCTACCACTATGCGGCCTATGAGGTCGGCGCCGTTCGACGCCTCAGCACACAGCACGATTCCCGACAGGATCAGGTGGACGACCTGCTGCGCCACGAGGTGTTCGTGGACCTCTACCAGGTGGTGCGGCATGCGGTGCGCATCGGAGAGGACAACTACTCACTCAAGTCGGTCGAGCACCTCTACCGGCCGGGACGCATCACGCAGGTGACGACGGCGGCCGAATCGATGGTGCAGTACGCCAGGTGGATTGAGAGTGGGCAGCCGCGCGACTGGACCGGCAGCACAATCCTGGCGTCCATACGCGACTACAACCGTGACGACTGCATTTCAGCTGCGGAGTTGCTGCAATGGTTGAGGCAGACTGGGCAGAAGAATGGCATCGCGCCTCTGGCGTCAGCAGTGCAGGAACCAAAGGCTGACGCTGAGCAGCCAGAGAAGGCGCCGGAGGGGATAACCGACCCCGCAGCGGAGCTTCGCACACGTGGCGACCCGGTGTCTATGGTGCTGGCGGACTTGGTGGGCTTCCACCGGCGCGAGGCCAAGCCGTCGTGGTGGCGGATGTTCGACCGTGTCGACATGACACCGGAGGATTTGCGCGATGATGCTGAGTGCATCGAAGGTGTGCGCGCTGTTGGTGAACCAACGCCGATCAAACGATCATTGGTACAGCAGTATCGTTTCGACCCGAACCAGGAGTGCAAGCTGTCTGCCGGCGGCCGCAGCGCCGTAATGTTCACGCACAATCTCGGCGCGAAGTTCACCCTGGATACGCTGGACTTCCGTGCCGGATTGCTGACGCTCAAGATTGGGGCATCCCAATTGGACGCGAAGATGGGAGGTGTCTTTCCGACACACGGCACATTGATACCGGGTGGACCTGTTGACGCCGATGTGATTGCCCAGGCTCTCACCGATGTGGCCGCCAAGCACCTGGGAGAGGGGCTGGACGCCTCTACCGACTCTCTTCTGCGCCGCGTGCCACCCACCCGACCGCTGAGGCGCGATGGAGAGTCGGTCCTGGATGCCCTCATTCGTGTGACAGGCGAGATGTCCGGCGGTTGCCTCGTGGTGCAGGGGCCTCCCGGCACGGGCAAGACCTACGCCGCGTCGCGCGCCATCCAGGCGCTGCTATCCGCTGGGAAACGCGTGGGCATCACCTCCAACAGCCACAAGGCGGTCATCAACCTCATGTGCGCCTGCGGCG
>CAYNXN010000042.1:0-10705 GCA_964401175.1 uncultured Dehalococcoidales bacterium
CCTGCTTGATCTCCTCCAGCAGCGTGGACTCGTCCCAGGTGGTGCCGTAGTGGACAGTGGTGACATTGGTGGAGGAGCCCATGGGGCGGAACTCCTTGATGTTTGGGCCAATATGGGCAGAATCGCTGACACTGAGGCTACGTTCAACAGCCGGGACTCAAGAAGACTCAAAGGACTTGCCTACCAAGTGCTCCGCGCTATTGCAAGAGGTCCAGAACGCAGAGAATGGCGACGCCATTCAGCCCAAAGGTCACAGAGACGCCGGCGAACGGCGAACTCGGCAGGAGGCCGCGAGACACACTCGTCGCAGTACGTTCACATAACGGGAGTTATGTGACACGGTGGAGTGCCCTTCGTAGATATGAACGCTGCCTGTCCACTCGAACGCCGCACCGGTTACGGTCGAAACGGGAGTCGCAGTGTGTACACGGCTGCCCGTTTGTAGAACAACTACAACTCGACCTGTACGTGAACCCTGTCGGTACCTCACAGTCCGTCGTCCTTGATGGCCATCTTCTTACGTGCAGTACGTGTGGACCAGCCATAGGCCAATGGACGGCGACGCCGCTATTGACAGGGATGCTGGTCGTATGCGACGATGCCTTGTATTCGACTCCCGGCCGGGTCAAGAACGGCTTGGGAAGGCGTCATGATGCGAGTATGTCTGTCAGTTCCCTGCTGTGCGGTCGTCGCAGTACTGCTGACAGTGTCCGGGTGTGCCCCACCAAACGAGACTGAGGCTACTCCCCCGACTCCGCCAACGGTTCGCGAAGAGTTTGCCAAGGCCACCATTCCCTCTGCCTCCGGTCAAGGCTTGGAGATACTTCTTCTGGAGCCTTCGGCAACACGCGTCAATCCCGGAGGCAAGGCGTGGCTGACGTGCCTCGCGTCAAGTCCGAACGGTCATTCGCTCCGCTACGAGTGGACCGCAACCGGCGGCAGCTTCATTACATCCGCAGGCAAGGTGATGACTTGGGTTGCCCCAGACACCACCGGGGACTGGATTGTCACCGTTAAGGTGAGGGATAGCTACGGACACGCGGCCACGGAGTCGGTCGTGATTTCGGTTGGTCTGAACCGCCCCCCGGTCATCGAAAGTCTTGAGTCAGCGCAGCCGATAATCGCCATGGCCGGTTCGACAACGATCACCTGCATGGCAACCGATCCGGACGGTGATCCTCTCTCCTACTCATGGAGGACCGACGGCGGAAAGCTGACAGGAGTGGGCTCTATTGTCACGTGGTCAGCCCCATACGTGGAACCAGGCCAGAAGACCCAGTATCTGATAACCGTGACAGTTGATGATGGGGCGGGCGGCCGCGACCTGAGGGAAATCGCGATTGAGTCCATCCGAATGGTGTCGACTTCGGACGAAGTGTTTGCACCGGTATCGCGAGAATCCGGCACCGTGCGGAGCGACGGAACCCAGTTGGGTGATATCACGTGGGCAGGCGATGATGCTCAAAACAGGGGCCACAGGGCATTCTGGAGCTTTGATCTCAGCCCCCTTCGAGGAACCAAGGTTGCTCAGGCAAGATTGGAGTTCAAGACCGGATTCATAACCGCCAGTCACGAACTGGACCGTAGCGGATACATCGTCGAGGGTCCTATCTATGGGCTGTGGAAGCAGTTGAACGGACTCCGCATCTATGAAGTGCGGTACGATGCTGACGAACTCCCCGGATACGATCCTGATCTCGTTCTCGAACTCACAGACGCTGCTCTGTTCGAGGCACCGACGGAGATGGATGTCACACAGCTCGTCGAAAGAATCGCAACAGGGGTTGCAGCGAGCGACCGTTTCCAGGTGATGGCCGCCTTCCAGAGCGAGACAAAGCCGAACATGTTCGCAGAGTACATATCGTGGAGCACCGTGAGACTGCATGTTACGTACGCCCCGGAGTGAGGTCCACGGATGATTGACGGGTGTCCTATGAAAGTGTCAGCGGCGTTCCCTCTGACGTGGAGGACGCTGGGCGAGCGCCTGCACGAAGTCCCATCTGGAGAGAAGACTGATGCCACAGAGATATTGGACTCAGTCTACCCTTTTCGTTCGACATGACGCGTGGCAGCATGACGGTGAGAGAAGACGACGACGAGAGGCCCGGCATCAGGGCAGGGGGGTGTGATGGCCAACTGCACTAAATGCGGCAGAGAGCTCCGGGAGGATGCACACTATTGCACGGCCTGCGGAACTACGGTGACCACTCGTCAAACGACCGATTCTAGGCCCATCTCAAAAGAACGAGTCATCCCGTGGTGGCTTGGCGTTGCGGTAGGAGTCCTTGTTGTGGCCGTGATTGGCCTGCTCGCCTGGAACGGCGGGGAACCTCCAGACTCCTCCGTGCCCGGTCCTCCCGCCTCGTTCGAGCCAATGGACCCCCCTGAGACGCAGAGGCCGGTCGTCTCTCTGTTCCCGACGGATCCCCAGCAGGAATTGTCCATCGGAGGTGTTAGCAGTCCTGGATTGCTGCCAACCTCCCCCTTCTACTTCATGAAGGGAATCGCGCGAGATGTGCGGTATGCCTTCACCTTCGATCCAGTTGACAAGGCAAACCTGAAGCTGCGTTACGCGAACCAGGACGCCCTGGCGATACGGGCTCTGTGCCTTGACGAGGAGTATCTCGCGGCAGCGCAGCAATGCTTCAGCTATCAGGACAACTTCTTCAATAGCCTCGCATGGACCATCAAGGCCAGGAAGCAGGGGGACGACGTTGAGGCGCTCATGCTAAGTCTGATCTACGCGCACCATGGACACAGGCTCGTTCTCGCGAATGCGCTCGCTGTTGTGGACGAGCCTCAAATCGAGGCTGTGGTGGGGGCAATCACGTACACGAGCGCGCCGCTCGAGCAGGTAATCCAGTGGATCCACGGGGTCGATGAGGCAGCTGAGTTCCACTCTCAGTTGGCCGACGATTTCGCGCCGCTCGGTGGTGATGTCTGGGAGGAAATCGAGAATCGTCTTGGGCTGGAGGTCGAGCAGTCGATTGCGCTGAGCGAAGCGATGGGTGACAGCGCCGCTATTGGCCCCACACCCGTCGTCACCAGCGTGAGAGCCGAGAAGGCAACTGGCGTTGCTCCAGGCTCGCAGGTGGCAATCACCTGCCATGCAACGGACCTGTCCGGTGGGGCGCTGACATATCAATGGCTGGCGGCATACGGGCGAATCGACGGGGACGGAGAAAGCGTCAGGTGGACAGCACCAGCCTACACGGGCACCTACCAGGTCACAGTTGTCGTGTCTGACGACTCAGGCAACCAATCCAGCAAGACCATCAGCATCGCGGTTGAGGCACAGAAGACACCGTATCCGGGCTATCTCGGGAATGAGTTGCTTGCAGCCGCAGCTGGCGGCGATGGTGAGGAAGTGAGGATGCTGCTCCACATGGGGGCCGATGTGAACGCGCGAGGAAGTACCGCTCATACCCCTCTGCACGTGGCCGCATTCAGAGACCACTCAGAGGTTGTGAACATCTTGCTCGACCACGGTGCCGATGTGGACGCTGTTGAAGAGAATGGCAACACGCCGCTGTTCTTGGCCGCGTGGTTAGGCCACACCGATGTCATTCGCGTTCTCCTCGACCGAGGTGCTGACGTTCACATCCAAGGTCACGATGGCCTTACTGCCCTGCACGCCGCTGCGATGCAGGGTCAGACTGGCGCGGCAGAACTCCTGCTTGAAGGAGGAGCTTCAGTCAATCAGACTGCCGACAGAGACGACACTCCCCTTCATTACGCAGCCACGCAGGGTCACACAGAAGTCGCGAGGCTTCTCCTCGAACGTGGCGCAAATGTAAACGCAAGGATGCTGGGCGGCACCACCTCCCTATTCATAGCGAAGGAATCCGGTCATGGAGAGATGGTCAAGCTACTTGAGGAACATGGTGGCATTGTCTAGCGCTTCACATTCTGTTGATTGACCGAGGGCCAGAATTGCGATGAAAAGAGAGGCAGACAGCGCATGACGGAGCGCTTTGTGCACGGCTGAGAGAATCGGCTGGCTGGCGAAGGGTCGCAGTGAGACTAGGGGAGGTGAGTAATGGAATTCTGCGCCAACTGCGGGAGACAACTTCCGGAGAATGCACAGTACTGCTTCGCCTGTGATACCAAGGTGGGCAAGGACAATGTGCATCCATCACCTCCTGCTATGGGGCAGGCTGCAGCCCGGGACAGAGAGCCAGGCGTGGAGAAGTCCGAAACAGCGGCTCCGCAATCAATGCGTTGTGCGAACTGTGGGGCGCAGCTACCTGCAGACGCAACCTACTGCTTCGCCTGTGATACCAGGGTGGGCGCACACAGGGAAGCGCCGGAGTCTACTCCACCTGAGCCTTCAAACCAGGAGAAGGGCACGAATCCAGCACAAGTCAACGCAGAGACAACTCCAGCGCGACAGTGCAGCAACTGTGGCAGTCATCTCGCACCGAACGACACGTATTGCGCCTTGTGCGGCGCCCGAGTTGCTGGCAGCGGCCAGGCCGTTGAGCAGCCGGCTCACACGCGACAGGCCATTCCGACGTGGCTTCAGGCCGCCATTGGCGTGTGTGCTGTCGTGGCAGCCGCCATTCTGATCCGGCAAACGGTGCAGCCCGCAGAGAACCTTGAGTCTACCACGCCTCCTGCTGCATCTATGCCGAGCGAACCGATTGCACCTTCTGCCGCATCTATCACGAGTGAACCGAACACTCCTCCTGCTGCGCGTCCAACTATCACTGTGTTTCCTACCAGCGTGTCCATTGTCGGGGCCGTAGGTGAGGGAGGCCCCAATTACTCCAACTTCCCCGCAACACCTGGCGGGTCCGTAGGGCAAGGAGCCCTTCCGTGGGAGCGAGTCAGCATCGAGTGTTCAGACGTTGACGCAAGCTACGTATGGCGAGCGACGCGGGATGCACCCTGGATCAACTACAATCCCGCGACCGGTTCCTTTGACCAAGGCTTTGACGACTTGTCCATCTGGGTATCCACAGGCGGTCTAGAAGAGGGAACGTACAACGGCACAGTCTCGATACGCGTCGATGGGTTTGAAGGCGTACTCGCAACTCTTGAGGTTACCCTCGACATGCAGGCAGTTGAAGATGCTGATGCCGAAGAGAACCGCTACTTCTGGGAGTCAAGCGTCTTCCGCCCCTACTGGGAATCAGGGGCTCAGACGGATGTACGCGAGGCTGTCCGCGCTTACCCATTCCCGGAGTACGGCCACGGTAGTGCAGTTGTGGTCTACTTCAAGGACGTCGACATCGAGTTCTCGCCTGACGTCTATCCACGCCCTATTGCACGTGTTCACTGTGAGGCCCAGTTCGTGGTCATGGAGGACCTCGACAAAGAGGTTAGGACGCGAGTGACCTACTATACCAACACCATGGTGATACTGCAGGTCGCACCCGGCCCTTTCAGCACCAGCCACAACGAATGGCATGTGGTTGATGTGTCTGACTATGCTGGCTAGTCTCAAGGATGAGGAGCCTCGTATGGCCCCTGGCGCAGGCCCCAGATAGGCCCTCTCCCCGAAGCAGACGAAGTGGTGAACCGTCATACGGAGCATCGTCGGCCGCACCACCGCCGACCTCGACTCCGCCGACCTCATCCACATCCCCCACATCGCCGAGGCGCTGCAGTACTCAAAGCGTGAAGGAGGCCAGGTTGCTTGAGCGCGACTGCCTACAGCCCACCGCTGCCGGCAAATACGCGGGGTCACTCCGTGAATCCGAACCTGAGGACCTGCAACAGCAAGCGGATGCCTTCAACTTCTCCCCATTCCCCCCACCTGCATCACACTCAAGAGTGCCGAGCCGACGAATGCACCATATTGACATGAACCAACAGCGTCGGCGTACAATCCGATTAGTGGACTTGGATATGAATGTGGTGACCCCGTGCGCGGGTGGCCATCTATCCACGTTAGGACGCGCAACTGCTCCCACCATGTGGTTGCGCCTCCCGAGGTGCCCGAATCTCGTTGTTTCGCGCGGAGGTCTGGCGCGAGGGCAAGGAGGGTATTATGTGTGCCGACTGGAGACAGGGGTTAGGCCGAATGTCGTGCATCCTTGCGGTTGCCTTCTGCGCAGCCGCACTGTCACTGCCAGCGAGTGCCCCACAGAGCGTCGCCGCCGCCGGTTCCCCCATTCGCAATAATCCGAGCGCTCTTCCCACCCCACCAGTTCGACACGCTACGGGGCTCCCCGCAACACTTGAGTCGGGCCTCGCGCAGCTTGTAATTGCGGCTGAGAAGACTGCGAAGGGTGAGCCATCCGGAGCACCACAGCAGTTGTCCGTCGCGCTCGTGGACGGGCGCGTGGATGTGCTGGTTACCTGCGACGAAACACTCGTCGACGACGTCGCTGCTGCACTCAGGCTGCTTGATGTCGAAGTTGGGGACATCTGGCGCGGAGAATTGATGTGTATCGCGGAACCATCGACGCTGGGAGAGGTGGCAGCGCTCGATGGCGTCATCTCCGTCCGTCTGCCACCACGCTACTTCCCTTGCGAGGTCACCACTGAGGCGCTCGGTCTCATCAACGCCGATGAGTGGCTTGGCGCGGGGCTGGACGGAGCAGGTGTCAAGGTGGGGGTGCTTGACGGCGGTTTCGCGGGCTATTCAGGGCTTCGCGGCACAGAGTTGCCTTCCTCCGTGTCAACATACTTCCCGACGGGTGTGGGCACGTCCACCCACGGCACGGCTTGCGCCGAACTCATCCACGACATCGCTCCGGCCGCCGATCTCTACTTCGCGACATTCACCAACTCGGTCAACTGGCACTCAGCCGTCGATTGGCTCATCGGGCAGGGCGTCGATGTTATCTCCTGCTCCATGGGATGGACAGGAACCGGCCCGCGCGATGGAACATCGAGCATCTGCGACCCAATCGAGGATGCCAGCGACGAAGGCATCCTATGGGTGCAGTCGGCTGGCAACGATGCACTGAACCACTGGGGCGGCCGTTTCCGCGACACAAATAGCAACTGGTGGCATGAGTTCTCTTCGTCTCCAGCATATGACTGGAACGCCGTGTGGCTCGATGCCGGAACGTACGTCTACATCTGTTTAACTTGGGACGATTCATGGGGCAGCGCAAGCAATGATTACGACTTGTATCTCTACTACGGGAATGAAACGGAACCGCGCGCCGTGTCTGAGAACGATCAGTCGGGTGCGTATCCCGACCCCATTGAGGTAATCCAGGGAGCAGCACCGGTTTCCGGCTGGTACTACGTTCAGGTGCTTGAGTGGGCAACAACGAGCGACCGCATGCTCGATCTCATCTGTCGACCGGACAACGGAGAAGCCCTGGATATCTACACTCAGGCAGGGAGCATCCACGACGAAGGCACATCTCCGTTCTGCGCCACGGTCGGCGCAGTCGACTGGGCCAGCCCCGGCACGCTTGAATCTTTCAGTTCCTGTGGCCCGACTGCCGACGGGCGCACAAAGCCCGACCTCGTGGGGCCTGACATGGTCAGCAGCTATACGTACGGGACCGAAGGCTTTGGCGGCACATCAGCCGCCACGCCACATGTCGCCGGGGCCGCCGCGCTGGTCAAGCAAGCGTATCCTGGCTACGACGCGGACGACATCCAGTCCTATCTCGAATCACATGCCGTTGGACTGGGCGCCAGCGGCAAGGATAACCTCTATGGCAGCGGCAGGGTACTCCTACCGGAGCCTCCCCCGACGCTCGACTTCGGTGACGCGCCGAACACTTCTTATTCCACGCTCCTCGCGTCCAACGGAGCGCGGCACTTCGTTGTGCCGGGGCTCCGCCTTGGCGCCAGCATCGACAAGGAGTACGACGGCCAACCCAACACAAGCGCCAGCGGCGACGACCTGGCGGGCAGCGACGATGAGGACGGCGTGGTCTTCCTCACCGACCTGATGGCCGGCCAGGAAGCGACCGTACGCGTGAACTGCTCGCAGGCGGCCCGATTGGACGCGTGGATAGATTTCAATGACGACGGCGACTGGGCGGATGCGGGGGAGAAGGTGTTCAACTCGTTGTCCGTCCTCGCGGGAGCTACCGACCTCGTGTTCAGTGTGCCGCTCACTGCCACGGCGACTGAGTCGACCTTCGCACGGTTCAGACTGAGTTCGGCAGGAGGCTTGAATTCCTACGGCCTCGCCTCCGACGGCGAGGTTGAAGACTACGGCGTCGTGATACTGCCCGCTCCCCCGGCGCCTCCAACCGGCCTAGCGGGATTCGCCTATCACAGCAGCAAGGTATCCCTCGAGTGGGACCCCGGTCTGGCGTCAAACCAAACAATCGTCGTTCGCAAGACGGGTAGATACCCGGCGTCGATTGGTGACGGCACGACGGTGTACTCTGGCTCCGGGAGCGCATGCACGGACACCGGGCTGTCGGCTGGCACGGACTACTACTACCGCGCCTGGAGCTACGCCACGGCAACCCACCTCTACTGCGTCTCTCCCGCGCAGGCGATGGTCACGACACTGCCCGCCGAGGCCGACTGGACCTTCATGGTCTACCTGGATGCGGACAACAACCTGGAGGATGTCGTCGACCTCGACATCGCGGAGATGGAAAGCGTCGGCTCAACCCCCGAGGTCAACATCATCGCCCAGCTCGACCGCTACTCGGAACCCGGCTGCTGGCGCCAGTACGTACGGGACGGTGAGTCACTGACTCTCGCCACCGCGCCCGAGTTGAACATGGCGGACCCCGAGAATCTGGCGGACTTCGTTAACTGGGCGGCGACAACCTACCCGGCACAACACTATGCACTCGTCATCTGGAACCATGGCTCCGGCGCACTGGGGCAGCCCGCCCCCGAAGGAATCATCTACGACGAGAGCCATTTGGACATGCTCTCGGTCGTGGAACTTGGCCAAGCGCTATCCGGGACAACACCCCATGTCGACCTTCTCGGATTCGATGCGTGTGTGATGCAGATGTACGAAGTGGGGTACGAACTATCTCTTATAGCTGACCCCCCGGATATCATGGTGGGTTCAGAGGACAACGTTCCGGGATACGGCTGGCCGTACGACGCCATCTTGTCGTTCCTCGTTGCCGCTCCATCCAGTACTGCGGAGGCGCTGGCAGCGGAGATGGTTGCCGTGTACATGGCTGAGTATCCCTCAACCTGGACACTCACGTTATCCGGTGCTGAATTGCCCCCAGCGAGCGCGCTTAGCTCGGGCATCCACAATCTGGCTGCGGCGCTCATCGCCAGCGATTACCCTTCGGCTGTCCTTGACGCCAGAGCAGCGGCACAGCGCTTCTCTGAAACCGACTATAGAGACCTCGCACACTTCTGCGAGCTTGTGATAGCGGAGGTGCCCGACTGCGCTACGCCGGCGCAGGCGGTGAAGGACCTAGTGACCTCCATGGTCCTGGCCGAGGACCACACGACCGGCACCGGCGTGGATGATTCACATGGCCTATCCATCTACCTGCCGGACACGCCGGTTGAGTACGACGACCGCTATGACGTGCTTGCCGTCGCCGCGGACACGTGGTGGGACGACTTCCTGAAAGGAGGCTATGACTTTGGTGACGCTCCCGATCCGACGTATGCGACACTGCTTTCCAGCGACGGTGCGCGACATGCGCTCGGTGGGCCCTATCTCGGCGCGACCGTCGATGCGGAGGCTGACGGTCTTCCGACAGCGGGCGCGGCCGGTGATGACGACAGCGCCACTGACGATGAAGACGGCGTCACGTTCGCCGGTGCGCTGATGCCGGGCGAGCAGGTATTGCTGACCGTGGTTGCCTCACAAGCCGGCATCCTTGACGCGTGGGTGGACTTCAACAACGATGGAGATTGGGCTGATCCCGGGGAGCAGGTGTTCTTGTCCCAGGCTCTGAGCGCCGGCGCCAATGATCTGGAGTTCGCCGTGCCCGGAGATGCTACATTGACGGTTTCCACGTTCGCACGATTCCGAATCAGTTCCGCGGGCGGCCTCGCCCCGACCGGGGCCGCCGCGGACGGCGAGGTGGAAGACTACAAGATCGCGATTCTGAACACCGTCGACCTCAGCGTCAAGGCCGGCTGGAACATGGTCTCGGTGCCATTGGAGCTTGACCCTGAGAGCAGTGCGCCAGCCAACGTCTTCCCTGGCTCCGTGGCCGTCTATACATGGGATCCGGAACAGAAGTCCTACTACACACCCACCACAATTGAGCCCGAGTGCGGCTACTGGGTTGCCATGACCAGGGATGACACCATCACAGTCACCGGCACGCCTGTGCGGGACTGGACTTGCCACGTCTGCGCCGGCTGGAACATGGTTGGCTCAGTCCACGGAGCCTCAGTGGCTGTCGCCGACCTTACCACGGATGCGGACCCGGATCCTCTACTGAGAAACGCTATCTACCGCTGGAATCCATCCAACAAGTCCTACGAGTCCGTCACGGATATTCAGCCCGGAGAGGGTTACTGGCTTGCGACCACGGCAGACTGCCTGCTCACAGTGTCCCCACCACCATAGCCCGCGGCGCGGTGTTCAAGATGCGAGAAGCAGCCGAAGGCATCAGAGTACTCACCGGCCCTGAGTCAGGCCTTCAATCGGTGAAGCATCACTACTTTCAACAGAACCGGTGGTAGCTTCACTCTGCTGCGTGTCTTTTCCCCATGAATGAGCGTGAAGTCACTACAACTCCGGTGCAGTCTGGCTTCCAGTCTCGGTATGGTCGCTCACACATACGTTCAGTTATGTGTTGCCGTCCGAATGTCTGCTCCGCTGTGCCTGTTC
>CAYNXN010000043.1:0-10702 GCA_964401175.1 uncultured Dehalococcoidales bacterium
CGGTCTTCTCGAAGTGCTCCAGGGTCTCGACGCTGTCGAGGTCGCCGATGTGTTGCGAGACGAAGGCACGGTCGCCCTCGGCGAGGCAGAAGGTGTTCTTCATCTGCGGACCGACGGCGAGCACGGGAGAGACGTGAGCTGGCAGACGCACCGGAAAGGGAGCATACCCCCGGGCTCGCCGTAACAGCTGTACGGTACCGCCCAGCACCATCGCGACGCTGTCGTCATAGCGCGAGTTGATGGGGCGGTTGTGGACGAGGTAGTTGTCGGCGATGCCCTTGAGCCGCGTCACTGCCTCATCGTTCTCCGCTGCGATGGGTTCCTCGCTCAGATTGCCGCTGGTCATCACCAGAGGCGCATCCAACAGCCGCAGCAACAGGTGGTGGAGCGGGGTGTACGGCAGCATCAGGCCGAGGAACGAGAGACCTGGCGCCACCGCCGCGCAGACGCTTGAGGTGGCGCGCTGCCGCGCCAGCACGATGGGGGCGGAAGCAGAACCCAGCAGCGACTCCTCGTCGGACGTCAACTCGCAGTGAAGTCTCGCCGCGCTCATGTCTCTCACCATAATGGCAAACGGCTTCGCCGGACGGTGTTTCCGGCGTCGCAACTCCAGGACGGCTTCCGGGGCCGTCGCGTCGCAGGCGAGCTGAAAACCGCCGAGACCCTTGATCGCCACGATCTTGCCCTCACGCAGCAGCCGGGCTGTTTCGACCAGAGGTTCCGCGCATGGCGCCTCGTGTCCGGCGCAATCCAGCAGAGTGAGTGCCGGCCCACATACCGGACAGGCGTTGGGTTGCGCGTGGAAACGCCGGTTCGCGGGGTCGTGGTACTCCTGCCGACAGGCAGCGCACATCTCAAAGGATGCCATCGTCGTGTTCGGCCTGTCGTACGGCATGGCGCTAATGATGGTGAATCTTGGACCGCAGTTGGTGCAGTTGGTGAACGGGTAATGGAAGCGGCGGTTGCCGTGCTCCAGCACGTCTGTGAGGCAGAGGTCGCACGTGGCGACATCCGGCGAGACCAGCTGGCTTCCCCCCTTGTCAGCAACGCTGTCCAGGATATCGAACCGCGTTACGCCAAGCGGCTGAATCTCGTCAACTGCGACGTCATGCACCTGCGCCAGAGGTGGCGCTTCTGAGGGGAGACGCCGCAGGAATTCCTGGACGCGGCCGCCAGGTCCCTCGGCCTCGATTCGGACGTTGCCCGAGGTATTGCGCACCCATCCACCGAGTCCAAGGGATGATGCCAGCCGGTAGACGTAGGGGCGAAAGCCCACACCCTGGACGACCCCCTCGATGCGGATGCGGACGCGCTGAAGGTTGTCTCCGCCGTGTGCCGGCCCGATCGGCCGACCGGTCACGCCTTCAGGCGTTGGTTGCGAAGCCATGCTACCCATTCCGATACGCCTTCACCGGTCTTGCACGATAGCGGAAAGAATGGGGCACGGGCGTTCAGATTCCGCACCGCCTGCGTGAACCGGTCCATGTTGAAGTCCACGTACGGCAGCAGGTCGGACTTGTTGATGACCACTGCGTCGGCATCGGTGAAGATGAGCGGGTACTTCAACGGCTTGTCATCTCCCTCAGGGGTGCTGGCGACCACCACCCTGAGGTGCTCGCCAAGCTTGAACTCAGCCGGACAGAGGAGGTTGCCGACGTTCTCTATCAGTACGACGTCGAGCTGGTCCATCGGTAGACGCTGCAACGCGACGTGGACCATGTCCGCAACCAGAGCACAGCTTTCGGGCATGCCCCTGGTGTTGATCTGCACCACTGCGGAAGCCGCGTGCTGCACCTTCTCCGCGTCTACCGTCGATACCATGTCTCCCTCAATCACCCCGGTACGCGTTTCCGGCCCCAGTCCCTCAATCGTGCGCAGCACGAAACTCGTCTTGCCTGCGCCCGGCGAGGCCATGATGTTGATCGCCAGACATCGATGCGTGTCAAAGGTTGCCCGATTGCCTTCGGCCGTCGCCTCGTTGGCATCCAGAATGCCCTGGACGATCTCGATCTTCCTCATGATACCTCCATCTCCTTGATATACAGCTCCCGGCCGCCCTCGATGCCTATCTCGGAGGAACCGCACGCGGGACACGTCCACTCCCTGGACTCCGGCTGAAAACACTTCTCGCAGGAGCGGCAGCGCAGGAGCACCGGCGACTCCTCGAACTCGAGATTCGCACCTTCAGCCACCGTGTCCTTGCTCATGGTCTCGTAGTAGAAGCGAATACAGTCCGGCACGAAACCAGTCAACGCACCAACCACCACGCGTATGGTGGTGACCTTTGTGACGCCAGCCTCTCTGGCCTTGTCCTCGACTATCCGCAAGAGGCTTTCAGTTATGCCGTACTCGTGCATGATTTCCGACCGTCCCCTACGCCTTCTCCTCCGAGGTTCCAGGTCGCTCGCTACTCGCCACGGTACCCAGCACGCCGTTCACCAGGCGTGGTGAGGATTCGCCTCCGAACGTCTTGGCCAGTTCCACCGCCTCGTTGATGCTCACCTTGACCGAAACCTCCGGGGCGAAGACTATCTCGTACAGGCCGATGCGGAGGATGGTGCGGTCGATGGGCGCCAGTTGTGCGACGGGAAATGCGGGCGCGTGTTGCTCTATGATGGAGTCGATTTGCCTTCGGTACGCTTGCACGCCGCCAACGAGAGCCTCGATGAACGCGTAGGTGCTCTCGTCGATGCTCTCATCGTATACGAGCCGGGCGAGAACTTCCTCCGCCCGGTGATGCGTACAGTCCAGTTCGTACAGTATCTGGAGCGCGATGCCGCGCGCTCTGCGACGTGACGTCATTCTAGCTCGCGTGGCGTCGGGTTGAGGAGCGCCGTGATGTCCTCGGCCTCTGCGATGTTGATGGTCTGGGCATCAGGACTGATTCGCTTGATGAGGCCGCTGAGCACGGTCCCCGGTCCAATCTCGTAGTAGGTGGTGACTCCCTGTCGGGTGAGGTATTCGACTGATGCCTGCCACTGAATGCAGTTGCGAAGTTGAGCGGCGAGCTCCTCCCGGAACTGTTGACCGCTGGTGAGAGGGCGCGCGGTGACATTCGAGATGATGGGGACGTGCGGGTCTCTGAACTCACAACCACTGAGCACGCGGGTGAATTCCTCAATAATCGGGTTCATCAGCGTCGAATGAAACGCGCCGCTGACGTTCAAAGGTATAAGCCTGCGCGCTCCGCGCCCTTTGGCGAGTTCGGCGGCCCGTTGCAGTCTGTCCACCGCCCCGCTGATGACCAGTTGTCCCGGCGCATTGACGTTTGAGATCTCGACACCCGCTTCGGCGCAGACCTCCGTCAGCGGCGCGCGGTCGAACGCTATCACCGCCATCATGCTGCCCGGCGTCTTGAGTCCGGCCTCGTACATCAGCCGGCCGCGCTCGCGTACCAGTCTGAGGGCGTCGGCCAGTGAGAGGACTCCTGCGGCAACCATCGCCGTATACTCTCCAAGGCTGTGCCCCGCGACGAATGCCGGAGTTGGCAATTTGGGGCCCAGAGTCTCCCTCGCGGCTTCGAGACAGGCGATGCTTGTGGCCAGGATAGCGGGCTGTACATTCACCGTCTTGACGAGCTCTTCAGGTGGGCCCTCGAAGCAGAGACGTGACAGGGGGAATCCCAACGTCGCGTCAGCCTCGTCGAAGACGGCGCGAGCCGCTCGGTACTGCTCGTACACGCCCAGCCCCATGCCGACCTTCTGAGAGGCCTGTCCCGGGAAGACGTGAGCCGCCCACAACGACATGGCTATTTCTTCTTGCTCTCCGTGGTGACTACGATAGTCTGGCGGCCATCGTACATGCCACATGTCGGGCATACTCGATGGGATACCTTGGGGCTCTTGCAGTTCGGGCACAGCATCAGCGCCGGTCCAACCAGCGCGTGGTGGCTTCTGCGTTTGCCCTGACGGGATTGCGAACGCTTCTTCTTGGGCTCAGACATCGGGACCTATCTCCTTCAGGCCGGGACAATCCGTCCGGCACAATGGTTTCAGCGGCAAGTGCAACACGATATGTTGTCGTATTAGCTCTCCTAAGTCAAGTGTATGGTCGTGCTGAATACGAACCTCTCCGCATTCCTCGAAGCCATCGCTGCCCCGGCGGTCGGCGAACCCTGGCTCGGGATGCAGCTCCTCCTCGATGGCAAAGTGGACGTGTTCGCAGTAGTCGTCCAGGCAGCGCATACAGGTCAGCCTGACGTCGGCACACCCGTCTCCAAACACCGTCAACCCTCGGCTCGTATGGGTGAACGTCACTGATCCAGAGACAAGCCCCGCCTGTGCACTCGGGAGCAACTCCTCGATACGGCACACCATGCTCGTTCCTACGGGCTGATGCAACAGGGCGCTGACATTGAAGCGGATGTCCAGCGGGTTGCCACAGAGGGCTTCGAACGAGAGCATCTGTGTCACGAAAGATACCTCGAAAGAGGGAGCGGACGCAAACGTGCCACGGGCATGCTGCGACCGCTCCGGGCGTCGAGTGAAAAGGCGGTGTCAATCTGCTACCATTGAGCGGACGTCCCATGAGCTATCAGGTGGCAATCGTCGGAGGCGGCCCCGCCGGACTGGCCGCGGCCATTTACGCCGCGCGCTCCGGCTATTCCACGGTCATCCTCGAAAAGGCCTTTCCGGGGGGACAGATCGCGAACGCGTCCCTGGTTGAGAACTACCCCGGTTTTCCGGACGGGGTTTCCGGGATGGAACTGGGACAGTTGATGCACCGTCAGGCCGAAAGCCAGGGCGCGGAGACACTCATGGCGGAAGTGCTGGAGCTTGTTCCGGCACAGGATGGTCGCCTTCACACAGTGAAGACGAGCGAAGGCAATGTTGAGTCAGCGGTGATCATCATCGCGACTGGCTCTCGTTACAGGCTGCTCGGCGCACCGGGAGAGATTGAACTCACGGGCAAGGGCGTGTCCTACTGCGCCACCTGCGACGGGCCCTTCTATCGCGGCAAGCGTGTTGCGGTGGTTGGTGGAGGGGACACCGCAATCACCGACGCGCTCGAATTGACCCATTTCGCCAGCGAAGTCACCGTAATCCATCGCCGTGATACGCTGCGCGCCAGCCAGGCGTTGCAGGCCAAAGCGTTTGCGTCGCCGAAGATCAAGTTCGCATGGGATTCGGTTGTTGAGAAGGTGGCAGGGGATCCCGTCGTCAGTTCGCTCACGCTGCGCAACACCAGGGATGGTATAATCTCCGACCTGTTGGTGGACGGGGTGTTTGTGGCGGTGGGGTCCGAGCCATCGACGGGCTTCCTCCGCGGCGTTGTCCCACTGGACGAGTTCGGCTGTGTCATCACCAACGAACTGATGGAGACGGCCATCCCCGGTGTGTATGCCGCAGGGGATGTGCGCCACGATTCGGCGCGGCAGGTCATCACGGCTGCAGGCGATGGGGCGACAGCCGCACTCTCTGCAAGGAGGTATATCAGCTCACTATGAAGGTTATCTTTGTGAAGGATGTTGTCGGTTCCGGCGAAGTCGGGGAGGTCAAGGAAGTCGCCCGTGGTTTCGCCCGGAACTTCCTGATACCGCGCGGCCTCGCGGTTGAGGCCAGCGCCGGAGCCATGAAACAGGCTGAATCCCGCATCAGGCAGGAGAAAGAGCGCAAGGAGCAGGAAGCGAAGAAGCTGGAGACTCTGGCCGGCAAGATTCAGGGCCAGGAAGTGCACTTCAAGGCGCGCGTGGGTTCCGAGGACAAACTGTTCGGCTCGGTCACCGCAGCTCAGATCGCCGAGGAATTGAGCCGGGTGCTGGGCGTGGAGATCGACAAGAGACATGTGGCGCTCGAGCGCCCGCTGCGGGAGACGGGGAGCCATGAGGTCCTCGTCAAGCTCTCTGGCAAGGCTGAGGCCACGGTTACGGTCGTTGTAGAGCCCGAGACGGAAGAGACATAGGCGGTTGCCATGGAGGAACAGGGGAGGCTCCCGCCCCACGATATCGAGGCGGAGGAGGCGCTGCTTGGCTCCCTGCTCATCGACCCGGACGCCATCCTGAAGGTCGTCACCTTCCTCAAGCGGGAGGACTTCTTCGATGAGGCAAACGCGGCCATATACGGCGCTTGCGCCGACCTGTATCGTCGTGGCGAGCCAATCAACCAGATAGCCGTCGCGCACGAGTTGATGCGCCTGGGGCAGTTGGAACAGTGTGGTGGTGCGTCCAACCTCAATCATCTCATCGGCGGTGTGCCGACCTCGCTTCACGCCGAGTTCTACGGGCGCATCGTGGAGCGCATGTCCGTCATGCGCAAGCTCATCGTTGCCGGCAGACGCATTGCCGGCGTTGGCTATGACGCGGGACCGGACATCGAGGACAGTCTGCGGCAGGCTGAGGATGCGTTGTTCCAGGTGCGCATGCGCGAAGGCAACCGCGACTTCGTTTCAATTCGGGATGTACTGGACGGCTATTTCGAATCCGCCGGGCAATCCGGCCAGGAGTCCTCTCACGGACTGCCGAGTGTAAAGACCGGGTTCCCCGGCCTTGACGGCCTGCTGGGAGGACTGCAGCGCTCGGACCTCGTCATCCTCGCCGCTCGTCCCAGTATCGGCAAGACGACGCTGGCGCTTGATATCGCCCGCCGGGCTGCGGTGAATCAGAAAGCCTGTGTGGCGTTCTTCAGCCTGGAGATGTCGGCGGAATCCGTCGTGCAACGCATACTCTCCGCTCAGGCCGACGTCGACTTCTGGCAGGTTCGGCTCGGGAAGTTCCTTGAGCACGAAGAACGTAAGATCATGGAGGCCGCCGGAACACTGGCGGAAACCAGCATCTACATCGACGACACCCCTCAGGTGGGTACGATGGCGGTGACGAGCAAGGCGAAGCGCCTCGATTTCGAACGTCGCCTCGACCTGGTCATCATCGACTATCTTCAGCTCATCCAGGGTGACAGCCGGAAAGAGACCAGGGTTCAGGAGTTGAGCCAGATCACGCGAGCCCTCAAGTTGCTCGCACGTGAACTGGACGTCCCGGTCATCGCGGTATCGCAGCTCAGCCGTGCGGTGGAGTGGCGGACTTCTCACGTGCCTCAACTGGCTGACCTGCGAGAGTCGGGCACTATCGAACAGGATGCCGATATCGTCCTCTTCATCTACCGCGAAGACAAGTACGTAAGCGAAGAGGAATGGAACCGGCTCCACGATATCATGGGCGAGCCCTACCCGAAGGGGATCGCTGATGTGATTGTCGCAAAACACCGCAATGGACCGCTGGGCCAGGTCAAGATGCGCTTCGTTGACCGCGTAGTGCGTTTTGACAGCCTGGAGCAGGAGGCGGCCCCATCGGCTCTGATTTAGCTGAAGGCGGCGTGGCATGATGTATCGGGTACCGTATTCTGTTGCCCGGCCGGGGAGCTTCACCCAGGTTCCTGGTGCGTACGTCGGCCAGGTGCTGCGCAACGTACGCGACTTGAATGAAGTTAAGGTAACGCTGCTGCTCTTCTATCTCCTGAGCAAAGCGCGTGATTATCCCGCACACATCACCCGGGATGAGTTGGTGACCAGGGCGGGTGCGGTATTGGGACTGAGTGAGGAAGACTGCTTGAATGGAGTGCACAGTGCGGTGACTCGCGGGGTGTTCCTGCAGGTGCCGCTGCCGCAGGGTGATACAGAGGTGTTTGCCTATTGCGCCAATGTGGAGGAGGATCTCGAGGCGATCGAGCGGTGGCGCGCCGCCGCCCGTTTGGGAGCGCGTAGTCCGGCTGTCCCCAACATATTCGAGCTCTATGAACAGAACATAGGCATCATCACACCGCTCATCGCGGAAGAATTGAAGGACGCGCAGAAGACGTATCCTGCTGAATGGGTGGAGGAAGCATTCCGAGAGGCGGTCAGAAACCATAAGCAGAACTGGCGGTACGTCAGCAGGATTCTGGAGCGATGGAGCACCGAGGGGAAGGCAAGTGGAACGAATAGACAGGGTGCTGGCGCGGATGACCCCGACAAGTACGTCAAGGGACGGTTCGGCCGCGTCGTCCGACGCTGAGACGAACTCGGACAGGACCGATACAGCGCGGCAGCAGGTGAAATGCCCGCGCTGTCTGGATGCCGGTTTCGTGCACCCGCTACTGTCCTCGGGTGAGCCGGACTACTCGCGCGTTGTGCCGTGCTCATGCCGGGCACAATCCCTGTTGCGGGAGCGGCAGAGCCTGCTCGAGCGATACAGCAATCTGGGGCAGTTGGCTCACTACTCGTTCAAGACCCTCCGTCCTGCGACTCACCCGCAGGCGCTCCCGGCATACGGCTCGATACTGCAGTCGGTCAGACGCTACGCGGACCAACCCTTTGGCTGGCTGCTGTTCATGGGGCCCGTGGGCAGTGGCAAGACGCATCTTGCCTGTGCCATTGCCAACGAACGGCTTTCACATGGTGACTCGGTTTTCTACATCGGCGCGGCCGACCTGCTGGACCATCTGCGCGCGGCCTTCAATCCCGGGAGCGAGGTTAACTACGATGACCTCTTCAACCAGGTGAGGAATGTGCCGCTGCTCGTGCTGGATGATGTGCGCGTGGAAGGCGCCAGCGAGTGGGCGCGGCAGAAACTGGAGCAGATACTCAATCACCGCTACAATCTGCGGCTTCCGACGGTTATCACCACGGATGCGGCGCCCGACGAACTCGAACCCGCCCTCAGCGAGCGACTGTCCGATACCGCCTTCTGTGCCATCATCACGCTTGGTCAGCCTCGCGCCGGCGGGCTCCATGTGCCGCCGTTGCCGGAGGGATTGCGCCAGGAGACGTTTGAGCACTTCGACTATCGCCGGACGGAACTCTCCAGAGAGCAGCAGCAGAACCTCGAGATGGCGTATGAGCTGGCGCGCGACTTCGCCCGGCAACCAGAAGGATGGCTCATCTACCAGGGTACCCATGGCTGTGGTAAGACACACCTGGCGGCCGCCATCGCCAATGCGCGGATCACCGCGGGAGAGCCGGTGCTGTTCCTCGTGGTAGCAGACCTGCTCGACTATCTCAGGGCAGCGTTCGGTCCGGACAGTCGCGTTTCGTATGCGCGCTTCTTCGAGGATGTGAAGCAGAGTCCACTGCTCATACTCGATGACTACGGTGAACAGGCAGGCACGCCCTGGGCGCGGTCTAAGCTCTTCCAGCTCATCAATCACCGCTATAATGCGCGGTTGCCCATGGTGGTGACCACCTCTCTCTCGCTTGATGAGATGGAGGGGCGCATCAGTTCGAGGTTCGCCGACCCTCGTTTCGGTACGGTGTTCAATATCCTGGCGCCGCACTACAACGTTGACGTATGTGACCGGCAACCCTGAGGACGCAGCTACGAGTTGGAGTGCGCCGTGTGAAGCGATGGGCTCAGCAGGACTGGTTGTATTTGGCTACCTCCTCGGGGCGCTCCCCTTCTCTCTGGCGCTCGCGGTGGCGAATGGACTTGATCCTGTAGCTGAGCCGGACCTGCATATCGCGTTGCGCCGCAAAGTGGGCTGGCCGGCCGCTACTCTTGCGGTCGTGGTTGATGCCTCAAAGGGCGTATTTCCCATCCTGGTGGGTTTCGGCTTCTCACTCTCGGTCTGGGTGGTGGCCTTTGCCGGCGTCGCGGCGGTTGCGGGGCAGATGTGGCCGCCTTTGCGTGGCTGCGGGGAGAAAGGCAACAGCACCGGGGTCGGCGCTCTCGTTGCCCTCGCTCTGGTCTATGAGGCCTACCACGTTCTACTGTGCCTCGCCTTCTTCGCGGTTGGCGGCTTACTGAGAGCGCTCATGCTTGGCTCACGTTCGGCTGAACGCAGGAGCGCGGTGCACCCGCTGTCTCTGTCGTTGCCTCTCGGCATGCTCCTTGGTTTCAGTGCAGCTCCTTTCCTCTCGTGGTTGACCGCGCAGACCACGGCACTGACTGTGGGGCTGGCGCTGCTGGCCGGTGGGATTGTCCTGAGACGTCTGACGGCGGGACTGCGCGATGACATGTCTGTGGGCGCTCGCATGGGGCCCGTGCTGGTGAGACGCCTGTTGTTCGATCAGTCGCTCACCGGGCGTGACCTGTAGTCGCCGACGCGCCCGGCCGTGATGCAGTGCCTGTCTTTCGACGGGTAGCATCAAACACCGCGTAACCGCCAAGTGCACCGACACTGATGGAGATGCCGATCGTCAGGGCGACCGCTTTCGGGTACGTCGCCGGGTCGAATGAGCGTACAGCGACGCCCCCGAGAGCTCCGGCTGCCAGAAACGCCACCTCCCAGATGACGAGCTGCCCCGCCACAGCTTTGAGGAACTGGCTCAGGCGCATACTGGAGATGCCGCAAACGAAGGAGGTGAGGACGGTGAAACCGGGCGTGAATCGGGCCACCATGATGCCCGGCACGACGAATTCCGACAGCCTGACCCGGAGTCTCTCGATACGGTCTGGCGTCACCCGGAGCAGAGTGCTGTGACGCTGCAACAGCCGTGAGCCAAACCGGGCCGAGACCTGATAGGCCGAGGTCGAGCCCAGCAACCGACCGGCATACGCGACCAGCAAGAAGGGAGCCACTGCCTCCAGCACGGTGCCGTGCATCAATTGGAAGCCGGTGAACACGAGCAGCCCTTCTATGACCGGGCACGTAAAGGGCAAGCCGAGTTCTCCGAGAAGCGCCAGCAGCAGAATCAGGCAGAGCCAGACTGCTCCACCGGCGGCCAGTGAATTCAGGGTACTCCAGAGAACGTCAGCCACGCGGCCAGATTATACAACTTGAGTAGCGGGCACACC
>CAYNXN010000044.1:0-10671 GCA_964401175.1 uncultured Dehalococcoidales bacterium
CGCCGTCCGCGCCAAGCCACGAAGGGCTGTTGCGTTCGAGGTCCAGTTGGTACTGATCCAGGTTGCCGAACGGCTCGTACGTGACTATCGTGCGCACCCGGACATCGGCGCCACGGCTCTGCAGTTGCTCGGCCGCGCGTTCAACAGCCCCCAGTTGGTCGCCGAAAAGGCCGGCGTTGTCGCTGACGAGAGCTTCATGCTGGCTCTGTGCCTGTGCCGCGGCTGGACACAGGAAGATCAACGCTGACGCGAGAAAGGACATCTGCAGAACGATGGCTCTGCGCATGTACAGCGGCCATTATACAACCGCTGCGATCGATAGTGATGTGCTGTCGCCGAAAGCACCACCGGTCTCAACCGATTTGAGCCTGCCTCGTGCTCACGCGATCACGTGCCCGGCCGGCGCGGTGTAACCGTGCAGGATCACGGCGGGCGGAGCACGTGAGTGCGCGACAGTCTTGCAGGACTATGGCGCAACGGCCCTGATGGGCTGGCCAGACTATGGCGTCGTCGCCGGTCGGGCTGTGCCGGAAACGCCGCAGACGCTCACTTGATTACTTTCGCATCCACCCATACGGCCCAATCCTGCGCCGACGTCGACCCCGCCAGCACCTGGAAGATGAACTTGCCGCTCACTCCTGAGAGGGGCGCAAGATCGATGTTGAAGCTGTCGAGATCGCCGTCATACGACGCATTGATCTGGCCCAGCAACGCTGGTGCGTCGTCCGATGCCCGCAGGAACCAGAGCCTGAAGGTTGCGCCGTCGCTGCCTGTAGCCCCGTTCAGGAAGCCGACATCGCCGACGAACCAGGCGCCGGATGGCACGGTGAGCGACGGATACTGGCCGGATATCCAGCCGCTGGCAACCCATTTGGGATGGGTCTGCAGTACCCTGGAATATGTGCCACCATCCTCCAGCTTCACGCTGGTGCGGTAGGTAGCGAAGCCGTCGGGATCACTGAGGCTGCCACCAAAGCCGATTGTGGTTGTTGGTGAGCCGGTTTGCCACAGCGCGAGGTGGGCCGAGTCGACCAGGTTGACCACGGTATCCACCGCGATGCTCACACTCTTCTCGTTGTTGTCCTCATCGGCCTCGTCCACCGCGTCCTCGGCGTCGGCGACAACCCTGATAACCGGAGTGCGAGGATCGAACGTCCACGTGGTGAACTGCCTCGTAACCGCGGAGCCTGCGCTGAGAGTCGGCAGCGTGTCGGAGGCTCGATACACCCCATTGGCGTAGAGCTTCGCCACGGACGAGGGGCAGTTCACCGGACCTTGATTCTTCACGGTGTACGTGATGACATAGCCGCCGGAAGCGGCTGTCCTGGCCACGTCGGTCACGATGAGATCCGGCCTCGCGCCATCGGGAACCGGAGTCACCAGCAACGGAACGACCAGAGAGACGGTCCCGTAGGCGTTGGACGCGGTTAGCGTGTAGTTGGTTGTAGCCAGCACCGATACGGTGCGAGACCCTGTTGCGGCGACGGCTCCGATGCCACGGTCGAGAACCACGGACGTTGCTCCAGCGACGTCCCAGCTCAGGGTGCTGGACTCACCGGGATGAATGGAAGATGGAGTGAACTTGAACTCATTGATGATGGGTGGTTCGGCAGGAGGGCCACCACTGACCGAGACGACGACGGTAGCGGTGGCGCTGCCGGCCGCGTTGCTGGCCACCAGCTTGTACGTGGTGTCCGCAGACGGGGAGACAGACGTACTGCCGGACAGAGCGACTGCTCCCACGCCGGGCTCGATACTCACGGTCGTGGCGCCGGAGACCTCCCAGCTCAGGGTGGCCGCGTTGCCGTACGAGATGGCCGGCGGATTGGATGTGAACGAACTGATCACCGGCGTGCCGCCTGTTGGCGTAGGTGCGGCCGACACTGCTACCTCGGTCGTGGCGATGACGCTCTTGCCGTTGCTGCCTGATGCGGTGAGAGTGTAGACGGTGGTGCTCGTTGGAGAGACCACGCGGCTGCCGCTGAGGGCGACGTCGCCGATGCCATGATCGATCGAGACCGTTGAAGCGCCCGAGACGCTCCAGGTCAAGGTGGATGACTGTCCCACAGTGATGGTAGGTGGACTGGCGTCAAATGACTCGATGGTGGGCGTCTGGCCGGGGAATACGATATCGATGAGTCCACCCGGACCACATCCACTCGAAGTGATGAGTGAGAGAACCAGGACTGCGAATGCCACCCGCTTCATACCAGCCTCCTCCTGACCCGGCAGCATGCGACGCGGTCATACTCCCATGATATCAATGCTAGCACGACGTCACGTCGGTGGGGTGAGGAGGGCGGAAGAGTCCCGCAGCCTGCAGAACACGGAGGAATCGGCGTCTTGACGTCAGGTTCGTCAGGCGGATTGAAGCCCGCAGCGCCCGCAGGGATGATGCCGGTTGGGTGCTGCCGCCCGCGACCGAAATGGATAGTCCGCCGTTGCGGCGGCGCATTCAGTCCGGTTGATGCTGCAGCGACGGACGGAGCAGGGCAGGGTGAAGGGTGGCGCAGGCTGCGATCCAGGTGAACTGTTCGAAGCAACTGACGCAGGCCTGCGCCGCCTCACGTTGTTTACCAGTCTATCTTCAACTTGCCGGCCTTGGCGAGATGCTCGTCCGCTATCTCGTGGATGATGATTGTCACCGCCTCCGGCGTGGTGTTGAAGTTCTTGGTGACCGCTTCGGTGATGTCCTTCACCAGACCACGCTTCTGCTCTACCGTCCTGCCCCCGAGTGCTTCGACCGTCACGATTGGCATCTGTCTCAGTCTCCTCTCATACGTAGTATCTCTTGAGAGATCCAATGGGATACTAGCAGGTCGCATGGCCGAAATGAAACTCCGAGTGCAGCCGCATCGATGAGAAGGTCGTGCCTGCTTCATCGCGCGGCAGATCTGTCATCTGCCCGTTCAGACGCAGCCGGCGAGCGGCCATGGGAGGTGTCTCTGGCGGAACACCCGCAGCGGCACTCGTTCAAGGCAGCACGGTTGACAGCGGCGCGTCAGTTCAGCAGCGACTCCAGTCCACCGATATCAACGTACAGTCTATCCCGGACAGCGTTAGCCTCGTCGAGTCGTGCGGCGAAGTGAGGAATCGCCGCATAGACCGTCCGCTTCATCATGTCGATATCCGCCGGCTCAAGTATGGGGATCTTCCAGTGGGCAAGGTAGTCCCTGGTGACGAGCATCGATAGCACTGCGGCTGTGCCGGGTATCATACCGACCTGTCTCACCACGTCGTGCACGCCGTTGGTCATGAAGCTCACGCCTCCGCACTCCTCACTGACCAGCGTCGCGAGCTCGGCGACCAGGCGCACCTTCTCGACGCCCGACTCTGCCTTCTTGAGACGCTCCGCGGCCTGGGCAAGGCGCTCCGCTGTCTCCACTGTCTTGCGTTTGAGTCCCCCCTTGTTGAACGGAAAGACGTTGTCCAGAAAGATGACCGGGTAGCCGAGCTCCTGCGCGGCCTGGTGAAGCGCCTCGGCGACTACGATGTTGTCGACGTCTCGCTGACATCGGACGAGCAAGGTGGTCTCTCGCAGTCCATCGGATAACGACGGAGAATACGCCTTGCCCTCAAGCACGATGGTCGGGCTCCTGAGTATCTCGAGCTGCCGCATGAGCGCCCCTTTGGATCCAAGGGCCACGTTGCCCTCGAGGTCCTCGTTCGGGCCGATGCCGAGAGCCGAGGCGTTCACCGTCGCCATGACCGCCGTGCGCACCGACTTGAGCTCTGTGGACAGCGCGCCGATGAAGCCACTGTTGGTCGCCAGACTCTCAGTGGTCACGTGAAATGCAGCGGGTGCAACACGGTGGAACGTATCGATTGCGGCGTTGGCCAGCGCCGCCGCCAGAGCCACCGGAGTCTCCAGCACTCCCTGCCCATACATCCGGCCCAGCGCCTCGACGGCCAGGGTCTGGCAGAGCAGAGCGTCGCCACCGACGATGGCCCGCATCAGGCGCGCCTCCGCAGGAGTGATGCCGCGGCGAGGGGAGGACTCCCCCGTGCCTCCGTCAGCAGTGGTCACCCTTATCGTGTTGCTGCCGGTATCAATGTCAACCGACTCGACAGAGGTGTCAGCATCGAGTATGTCGCGAATGATGGCGCCGACTACGGCAAATCCGGCAGTATCATCCTGGATCAATCCACCGGGACAGTGAGCGTGCCCGATGCCTGCATGTCCCGCGATGCCAAGCCGTACACTTGCGATGCTCATCATGCCTCCAGTGAGTCGCGTCAGGTTCTCGATCATCGTCCTGGCGCCGATGTGTCGGTTCCCTAAGTATGCCATCGCCGGTTCTCCGGAGCTATACCCCAGGCACATTGCCCTCGTGGACGGCGTTGCAGTCTCTTGTGTCTTTGCCATGGGCGGATATCGCCGGTGTGCACCCGCTTGTGGACCGGAGCGGGACGATGTATCGTTGCTCGACGCTGCTAAGGGCGCACTGTTGACTCGTGAACCGACAGGCGCGTAACCGTGAATCAGGAGGCAGGGACGATGGCATATCAGGATGAGACACTTGATCCGGGGCAGTTATTCGGAGCGGTCCTGGGCGTTCTGCAGCAGAACCGGCAGGCTCTGAACGAGGCCGATGGTGTTAACCATGATCATGGCGACAATATGGTGGACACATTTGGGACAATCACGCGGGCGGTGTCGCAAACCCGGGCAGCGGGACTATCGGAACAACTGGCATACGCCGCAGATGCGCTGTCCCAGAACCAGAGCGGGTCTGCTCAAATGTATGCCAGAGGCCTGGCGCAAGCCTCAAGCGAGATGCAGGGCCAACAGCTCACACGTGGGAATGCGCTCAGTCTGATTCAAATGCTGCTGGGAGGGGGACAGGCGACGCCGGCACAGCCATCACCTCAGCCGAGCGCCGGGGGACTGGATGGCCTTCTTGGCGCGTTGTTCGGCGGTGGCCAGACACAACAGCAGCCGTCGCAACCGGCCCAGAAGGACGATGGGCTGGATATGGGGGATCTGCTTAGAGCGGGGATGGCGTACTTCAGCACCAAAGCTTCCGGAGGGAGCAATCTACAGGCAGTGGTGAGCGCAATCGTGGCGGCGAGCGCCATGGGGTCGGGCTACCGGGAGCAGTCGAGTTCCCTGGTGGCGAGCACGTTGCTCTCCGTTGTCCAGGGCATGGTGGGAGGCAGGTGAACGTACACCATTTTCCCCCGGCGCCAGCGACGCGAATCTGATTGGCCACCGGAGCCGGACGGGTCAGCGGCAATACGTGACGCCTTCGCTCTCGCGCCCCTGGGGATAGAGGATGAGGCAGTCAGACTCCGCCACATACTGCAGCGGCACGTGTGACGACTGCCCGCCGCCGGCTTCCTCGAGGTCCAGTGTTCCTTCGGTGGGCGACTCCATCGTAGCGATGTAGCGATAGACGATGGTGCCGGCGTACTGGTCCACTAGCGTCAGCGTGTCGCCCCTGAAGCTGAGCGTCTGCTCGTAATTGAGCGCCGGGACGATGGTTCTGTAGGTCCCGGTGAAGCGTTTGTCGCGCGGATACTGGTCGGCGGGCAGGGGAACTGAGACATCGCTCAGCGTGATGACGTGCTGCTGAATGACGTCCTTGACGCTGGCGAACGGCTGAATTCCGGCATACGCTGCGGCGATTGCGAGGGCAAGCCCTATGCCGGCAATAACTGGAATCCGCCGGATGAGCCGAGGGCGTTGCCGCTCAGGCGGAGATGTATGAGTAATATCCGGAGCCTCCGCTGTTTCGCAGGTCTCAGGAATCTCGTCTGCGGCCATGCTGCACCGTTCCTTGCACGAGGTTACACCTGTGGTAACCGTGGGTCAAACGGCGAAGGAGGCGAGGCGTCATGCCGCTGCGGTGTCCGGCCGTCTGCACCGTCTGAGACGTGTGCGACGGGAGTTGCCAGGGAGACGGGGCGCGATTCTTCACGCCGTTTCCGGGGAGACACGAGGCTCCTTTGCAGAAATCATTCATCCGTGCCACCATGCTCATGAGGCGCAGCCACTGGTATCGCACGCGGCTCGCGCCGTTCCAGAGGAGGAACAGATGAAGGCACTTGGCATCTCGGGCAGTCCCAGGCCTGATGGGAACACCATGCTGATCACTCGGCACGCGCTCAGCGCGATGGCCGAGGAGGGCATCGAGACGGAGCTACTGTCACTCTCGGGTCTCACTATCCATGGCTGCAACGCGTGCCTGGCGTGCTTGAAAGAAGAACGCTGCAGCATTGAGGACGACCTCATGCCCATCTACGAGAAGATGAAGCAGGCGGACGCCATCATCGTCTCCACGCCCGTGTACTTCGGTTCCGCCACGGCGCTGGTCAAGGGGTTGCTGGAACGGACCGGCTACATCGTTCGAAACAACAACGGCACCTTCAGAGGGAAGGTGGGGGGACCTCTCGTGGTGGCACGACGGGGCGGTCTCACGTTCACTCTGGCGCAGATGAACTACTGGTTCCAGACCCTGGAGTTCTACATGACGGGGGTGCCCCGCTGGAATATCGCGGTCGGCCGGGCGAAGGGCGAAGTGGCGAACGACAAGGAGGGCATGGACGCCGCCTGGGCGCTCGGCAAGAACCTCGCCTTCCTGCTCAAGTCGGTGCACGCCGCGGGCGGCGCCTGGAAGCACTGGTCGCAGGAGTGAGGCACAGTCACGTGTGGCGCGGAATGGAGATGCGTCCGGCCTGAAACGGAGTCCCGTCCGTATTCGGCTCGGGTGTTCGAAATCGACTGCGATATGTGCAGCGGCAGGTAGGAATGGACATGGACGGAAAGTGACAGCCCTGATAGCATGGTACTGAGGTGGATGACGATTTCGTTTCACGAGATCGAAGGAGGCGATGATGGCCATTTCACGGACGACCGAGATCAAGGCATCTTCCCCCGTCAGCTTTGACGACGCCATCAAGAAGGGCGTCGCACGCGCTGAGAAGACGCTGCACAACGTGAGAGCGGCGTGGATCGAGAACCAGGAGGTTCTCGTCAACGAGAAGGGCGCTATCTCCGAGTATCGAGTCCAGATGAAGATCACCTTCATTCTGGAGGACTAGGCGCTGCCGCCGGCTTATCTGTGCCGGCCTGTCTCTGCCCCCGCACGCACCCGACCCGCGTGGGCCAATCCGCGTGCCTGACCGCGGGGAGTTGCCACGCGTTGGGTCGTTTACTGCGGAGCACTCCTTGTCTGCGGCTTGATGGCCAGCACGGGTATGCTGCTGTGCCGGAGTACATGGTCGGTCACACTGCCGAATACCAGACGGCCGATGTTCTTGCGGCCATGCGTTCCCATGATGATGAGTTCAACCCCGTGCGTGGTCGAGTGCTCAACGATGGTGTGCGCCGTTGGTCCTTCGATGGCGAACGCCTCCACCGGCAACCCTTTCTGCCTGAGTTGAGCCGCGACGCCCTCGATGTATCGCTGCGCCTCCTCCCGCCTCAGTGTTTCCACCAGGTCCATCTCCTCGGGGAATTCCGGACCGGCGGGAGGAGAAAGCTCGATTACGGTCAACAGCACGAGACGCGAGCCAAATCGTTGTGCCATTTCCTCGGCGTAGGGCAGCACCTGTTCCGAGAAACCGGAGCGGTCGAGGCATACGAGGATAGTGCTGAACATCTCTCACCACCTCCCACAATCCGTCTGTCGGCCGGGAACGACCTGATTCGATTCTAGAGCAGCTTTGGCGCGGCGTCAAAGCAGTCGCATTCATCGAATCAGGGATTGATCGCAATCGACCGAGGGCGGCACGGCGGCTTCGTCCGACTTCGATGTGCGAGCGTACGTCGGTGGTGACTGTGGTGATACTATGGGAGTGACGGGTACAGCGTCCGGTTGCCGCCGGGTTGGGGGTACAGCGAGTGCGGCACAGAGGCTGCCGCCGGCGGGCGCGGCGGGCGGATTGCGGAAAGGAGGCATGTGACATGCCGGGTAACGTGTACAAGTTCATCGAGCTGGTGGGCACAAGCAGCGAATCCTGGGAGAAGGCTGCCGCCAATGCGATAGAGGTAGCCTCAAAGACGTTGCGAGATCTGCGTATCGCCGAGGTTTCGGAGCTGGACATGCAGCTTGAGAACGGCAAGATCATCGCCTATCGCGTCAAAGTGAAGCTGTCGTTCAAGATCGAGTCGCTATAGCGGAAGGCAGGCGCTGATGCGATGTCGCCCGCGGCACGGCCCTGGATTACGGGGCTGGCCGTGGTCGCCGGGAGTACGTAACCCTCCGGGGGAGGGCAGGGAGGTGTCGTGCTGACGAAGAGATCGGTTGCACTGTCGCTTGCACTCTATCTTGCCACGGCGGCATTCCTCGCCTACAAGAGGCTCACGCGGCCGAGACCGGAAGAGACGCCGGAATCCTTGCGGAAGTGAGGCTTCCTCGCAGGCTGTTCGGCCGTTGCCTGTCGTGCTTCGCGGTTGCGGGTCCGGGCGCCATTGTCGCCGAGTGACTGCCGGTGGTGAGCGGCCACAGGGATTCGATGTCGGCTCGCACGGTTGGGAATGTCGGCTGCGACGTGTAAGATAGCCACGGCACGCCCACATGTCATTGCCGCAGGAGGTTGAGATGGAACGCAAAGAACCCTACGCCACCAGAGAGGAATTCGACACGAAGGTGATGCACATCGGCCGCGGTCATGCCGTCGACCTGGGCAGCCATGGCGAGGCCAACATCCTGCTTGGTGAGAAGATGATGCTCAGCTTTGTCCATATGCCCGCCAACAGCTATGCGGACCCGCACAGCCACCAGGACACGGAGCAGGTGACGATTGTACTCAAAGGCGATGCGGAGTTCGTTGTCGCTGGCAAGATCTACCCGGTGCACGAGGGAGACGTGCTGGTCTTCGGTCCGGATGAGATTCACGGGGCGTACGTGGGCCCGAATGGCGCCTACGTGCTGGATGTCTTCACTCCGCCGAGAGCCGACCTTCTTGCCAGGATCAAGCGGTAGTCGCGGCCAGTCATGTGGCAGCCCGGCGTATCCCGGGGGGCTGTCCAGACATGCCCTGTGGGGCGCCCCGGCACGAGTGAACGACTTCGCCGGCTCTCAGATGACCATGCGGAAGCCTGCGCCGCACGCCGCGGCCTTCTCGGGGAAGCGTTCCAGAATGGCCTGCTTATGCTGCGTGCAGTGGCAGGGGTACACATGGGTGAGCGATTGGAGGCAGGAGAAGTCGGCGAAACCGTGCAATCCGCCAAGCAGACATGCCGGCTGTGCCACTGCAGCGGCTGCCTGCAACAGGGCGTGTACGCCGGGGTGCGCGCATCCGGTGAGCAGCAACGGACAGGAATCGGATGTGATCACCAGCGCCTGCTCTATGTGTCCCACCACGCCGGTTGAGTAGATGCGGTCGCTGATGCGCACCGGTGACTGGTGTACCACGTGCACCGTGGCTACAGGGAGGTCGATTGTCGCGGATTGCGGGACGTAGTACACGGCGTGCGGCGCCAGTCGGGCCACGGTGGAGAGCCCGCCGGCGTGATCCCAGTGCCAGTGGCTGAGAACCACCGCCGATACAAGGGACAGGTCTTCACCCAGCGCACGCGCGTTGCGCACGAGGAGGTCGCCCGACGCCCCTGTATCGAACAGTACACGACAGTCGGGACCGTCGCATACCATGGCCGCGAAACCCCAGTCGGGCTCAAGGGTGTGCTCGAGCGACTCGTTGTCGTAGAGTATTGTGATAGTCACGGCCATAGTGGATCCTCCCGCGCAGGTGTCAGCCGCCGGCGGCGGGTTCCGCCGCGATCCGGCGCCGTAACTGCCCGCAGGCTGCGTCAATGTCGGCGCCTCGCTCCATCCGCTGGGTCACCTGGATGTTGGCCGACTCGAGGACACTGCGGAAGCCGCGGACCCGGTCGCGGGACGGCGCTCGAAAGCCGAGCCCGGCAACGGCATTGTGCACGATGAGGTTCACGTGGCAATTGAGCCCGTGGAGCACTCGAGAGAGTTCCTCCGCATCGGCATCCGCGTCGTTGACGCCTGCGAGCAGGCAGTACTCGAACGTCACCCGGCGTCCGGTACGCTCGACGAAGTGACGGCATGCGTCCAGTATCTCCGCCACGGTCCACTGTGCCGCACCCGGTATCAGCCGCCGGCGTAGCTCGTTCGTCGGCGCATGCAGTGACACGGCGAGCGTCAACTGCAGCCTTTCTGCCGCCAGCCGTCGGATGCCCGGCACGAGTCCAACGGTGCTTACAGTGAGGTGCCGCATGGCGATGCCCATCTCGGAGTTGAGCAGTCGCACCGCCTTGAGGGACGCGTCGTAGTTCAACAGCGGCTCGCCCATGCCCATGAAGATGACGTGGTCCACTCGAGAGCGTCCTCCGGAGGCTGCCGCGCCGGTCATTTGCTGTTGGACCGAGAGCACCTGGTCCATTATCTCTCCGGCGCTGAGATTGCGGCTGAAGCCACTGAGCCCCGTGGCGCAGAAGACACACCCGATGGGACAGCCTACCTGGGTTGAGACGCAGCAGCTCATCCTGTCGTTGTAGGGCAGCCCGACTGTTTCCACTCGGGCGCCGTCAGCTTCCTCCAGCAGTAGCTTGAGGGTGCCGTCACTGCTGCGCTGGGAGCGTGCCAGGCGTGAGCGACCGATTCGGTAGCTCTCACTGAAATGGGCGCGCAGCTCCGCCGGCAGGGTGGTCATGTCTTCCGCGTGGTGGACCCCCCTGTGGTAGAGCCACTGCGC
>CAYNXN010000045.1:0-10663 GCA_964401175.1 uncultured Dehalococcoidales bacterium
CCGGTCTTCCTGGCGTGGATCTCCCAGCCCCCCATCTCCTCGCCCGTATACGTCTGGCCGATGGCGCGGCTGAGCGCGCGCGGGCCGGACACCGCTATGGCGCTTCCCTTCACCTGCACAACGAAATCTGCGACACACGCCTGGAAGTCGGCCACGCCATAGCACTCGCCCATCGCCGCAAAAAGATACGGATGCTCCCGGAAATGGCCGAACTCATAAAGGAGCGTATTCGTTCCGCCTCCACTGAGTTCGAACATCTCCCTTGACCCCTGGCAGTCGGGCATCCGCGCACCCCCCGCTTCGCCGAGGTGGATGTACGGAACACGCCACTTCGAGAGCTGCTCCTTGAATTGGGTCAGCTTGCGCAGGTTGATCTTCGCATTTGTGGAAGCCATGACCGTGAAGTCATTTGCGGACACCGCAACCCTTCGGCCACCAATCGTGCCGTAGCCCATGATCAGGCCGTCGGCCGGCGTCTTCTCCGCATCTCCGGGCCATTCCGAATGCGCCAGAAGCCCGAACTCGAAGAAGGAATCGGGGTCGAGCAGCCTGGCGATCCGCTCCCGCGCCGTCAGCCTGCCTCTGGTATGTTGCCGTGCCACCTTCTCCGGACCGCCTTGCCCGAGAGCGTGCTTCTTACGATCCTCGAGTTCCCTGATCAACTCTTCAAACGCCACGTTTAGACTCCTCTCTCTGTCCGCACTTGCTGTCATCCACCTTGTGCCGCCTGCGACGCCGAGCATTCCAGACCCGCAGCGACACGTACCACTGCACGCACCGCACCCAGATTGCCGCTACTAGCATGCCGTCTTTGCAGGCCCTCCTGCAAGTGCTCCCCGCCAGTCCGAGGGACTGAACCCCACGTAATCATCCTTCCAGCGCGTTCGCCGGACAACGACAAAACGGGAGGGCCCCCGGCAGACCGGGGGCCCCACAGAATAGATCTCTGCACGCACATGGCGGCCACGCTCAGGCGATGTTCACAACCCTGCCGAGGAACAGCACTGTACCCGTCTGCACATCGCGGATCAAGAACAGGAATGGCCTGTCGAGGCTAACCTCGATGGGGTCGGCTGGTACAGACGTCTGTCCAACCACCACCGCCGTAGCAGCCGCCGCCTCGGTACCAGACTCGTCCACCTCCACGAATGCTTTGTGCACCACATCGGTTATGTACAGGTCCCGCGTGCCGTCCATGCCCGAGAAGTCGGCGCTCGACGGATCGAATGCCGATACCATGCCCAGTGCCTTCAGCGCTTCCTTCAATCCGAAGCTGGTCTCAACCCTGAACTTCGGCATCGTCAGCGCCACCCTGGTCGATTGCAGCCCCTGCTCCACGTGACGGAGCGTGTCGCCATCGATGCTCGTCTCAAACGTCCGGAAGAGACCCTCGTCAGGAAGCAGGACGACCATCGATAGCTCGCGTCCATCGTACGGCAGCTCAAGGGCGGTGAAGCCATTGGCCCGCAGGTAGCCGAAGTGAGCCGTCTGATGCATCATCGACGCCATCACTTCGGGCCCATCGAGGTTGTGAAAGAGACCCTGGGTGGTGGCACTCTTCTCGAATTGAGACGCCCACGCTGCGTTGAAGTACACGGCATTCGTCAGCACGAGGCGCGTCAGCGGATCGATCGCCCCCTGCGGGATTAGATCCTTGATTCGACTCTCTGTCTGTTCCTCGACCCACCTGTTGATCGTCTCTCGCGACGGCTCGGGCTGCGTCTTGAAATCCAGTACGCGCAGACCGGCGCCATAGTTGCGGGCGAGCATATCGAGGAAGCCAGACTCGAACCGGTGGTCCCTCTGGCCCCAGATGGCATTGACCACATTGAGGCGGAAGCCCTCACCGTCTTTGCCCTGGGCGCCCTCGCCGCGCATCGCCAGTTGCCGGTCAAGATAATTGAACGCGGGATGTAGCGACGCCTGCGGCAGGTAGAATTGCATGGCGCCAGCCATCTCTTTCGCCGTCTCCTCCCGGGCCCCCGCGTAGGTCATCGCCAGAGCCATCGAGACACTGTATGGAGAGAAGAAGACGTTCTCACTGTTTCCAATGACTTGCCGGTACAGGTCGAAGGCAAACATGGTGTTGCCGTCCACCAGCTCGGTGAGTTCATTGACCGGCAGCGACGTGGCCGAATCGCGCGGTGCGTCGGACTTCACCTCGTCCGCCGCAGCCGTCGGCGCACATCCCGCCATGCTCAACACAAGCGCTGTCGCCATCAAGGTCAGCACTGCCTTTCTCACGGTCGCACCTCCACCATTTGCGCGCTGCCGAGCTTCAGCATGTCGGAACAACGCGCGGGTCCTTCACCACACAGTACGATGCAGCACGGAGAGTATCACAGGCGGCGCCGAACCGATGCGATGTGAAGGAAACACTGGTGTGGGATCTGTGGCGCATCAGGGACTACTCGTTTACATCCGGAGCTACCCGCCGCGTGCCATTGACTCGAAACATGTGATGCACCGTGAGGTCGCCCGCCCGGCGCGTCTCGATGGTCTCATAGCCGTCGCGCTCGTACATGCGCTGGTTTCTGCGATCACCGGTGTACAGATAGACCCCCAGCGCTTCGAAATCGCGCTCGCTGAGTGCATCGACGCTCTGCAGCAATCGCCGGCCAATGCCGCGTCCCTGACGATCCGGATGCACCGCCAGCGCCGCGAGGGTGTAATAGGCGCCTTCAATCGGCCGGGACAGCCTTGTCGCACGTCTCACCGCCGGCAGGCGTCTCCATCGCACCGAGGACCACAGCGGCAACGATGCGAAAACCCAGCGTGCTACAAGACGCAGTCTGAGGAGCCGTGGCAGCCGGGCGTTACGGCTCACGATCGCTCCCCCCACCATCTCCGCACCGAGGCGCGCCAGCAGCAGGATGTCTCCAGCATCGAAGAACGCCCGCAATTCGGCACGTGCTGCCCGGCGGCGAGCATTCAGACTGCCGGGGCGTCTGAAGTCGAACGCGTATGCATTGATGCCCTCGGTCGTGAACGCATCGACCATCACACGGGCGAACGCCTCGAGGGAGGCCTTATCCGCCGGGACTACCTGCAGTTCCTCGCCTGGCATGTCACTTTCGGCGCTATGGCGCCGGCCACTCACCTGATGGTAACACGAGCGGTCAATGCAAACCCAGCGTCCGACCTTGCAGCCGCCGGCCAGACCAGCAGTCCACCCAGGACTCCGCACATTCACACACGAACGGTATGCCGAGCACCCCGCCGGCACCGGTACAGGCTGCGGCAGGCATCGACGATCTCCTTCAGCTCGTCGGGCGTGACCATCTGCGGACCATCGACAAGCGCCTCAGCAGGGTTATAGTGCGTCTCAATCATCAGGCCATCGGCGCCGGCCGCGATGGCGGCACAGCTCATGTCGAAGATGAGGTCCTGTCGACCGGTGCCATGGCTCGGGTCGACGATCACTGGAAGATAGGTTTCGTTGTGAATCACCGGTATGGCAGCCAGGTCAAGCGTGTAGCGCGTGTAGCTCTTGCCCTTGCCTACTGGCACGATGCCGCGCTCGCACAGGATGATGTCCTTGTTCCCTTCAGCAGCCACGTATTCGCTGAACGACAGCAGTTCTTCGATGCTGGCGCCGAAATGCCGCTTGAGCAACACCGGCTTCCCCTTCTGCGCCACCTCCACCAGCAGGTCCTGATCATACATGTTCCGTGCGCCGATGTGCATTATGTCGACATACCGGGCAATCAGATCGACGGCGGACTCCCCTCTCACCTCGGTCACGATTGGCATGTCGAACGCATCTCCCGCCTCCCTCAGCCAGGACAGCGCCTCCTCCGCATCGCGCAAGCCCGAGGACCCAACTCCCTGGAACGCGTGCACCGAGCTTCTCGGCTTGAATATGCCACCCCGCAGAATGTGCGCGCCGGCCCGTTTCACCTCTTCGGCAATGCGCATGATCTGAGCCCGGCTTTCCACCGCGCAGGGCCCCGCCATGATGACGGGCTCACCGTTACCCATCTTCACATGGCCGATGCTGATCGTCCTGTGCTCCCCCGGCTCACCGAAGAAGCGCGCGTACTCCTTGCTGATGAGCTTGTACGGAGCCTCCACACGCGCGGCCTCCTTCACTCCCGGAAGTGTGTGCAACCGGTCGAAATCGAGCTTCCGCTCGTCTCCCACCGGACCCACCACCGTCTGATACTCTCCCCGAATTACCGCCGCGCGCAGACCGCTCTCCTCAACCGCCGCAACAACCCTGAGGATATCCTCCTCCGTGGCATCGGTCCTCATGATGATCATCCTTTGCTCCTTCGTCTCCTTGCTGCCTTGAACTGCTCTCTCCAGGTCAGCCGCACACAAAAAGAAAAGGACCCTCCCGGGAGGGTCCTTCTTGCGTTCCTGTGACAGTTGCGTTACATCACGTGGCGAGACCGCTCCCGGGCGTGCGGCATGTAAAGACGAAGAACCATGAGAATGTACGTTGCGCCCGGTAAGCTTTCATCACTTCATAACCACGCGATTGCCGTCGCGATAATCATGGCAGTGTAGAGCAGACGATTGTCCCTGTCAAGCAACGCGCCAACGCCTCGCGGTGCATCGCCCTCGTTCTGGTGGCGCCATTCCATCTGTGCGACAACACAAGCGAGCGCCGCAGCGCGCCCTACCGCATCTCGACCCGGATCAGTCGGTCATCATCAGGTGCCGGCCGACCTCTTCCATCGCGATTGCTGCTCAGCAGATAGAGCGCACCATCGGGACCAGCCACCGCTTCGCGAAGTCGACCGAACTGGCCGCTCAGATGGCTGGAGAATTCGTTCGAACTCGGTTTGAAGCTGAACAGGGCGTTGCCGCGCAACCCCGAGAAATACAGCGTCCCCGCGGCGTAGGCCAGGCCTGACGGCGCCCAGGTATCCCGACCGCTATGAATCACCGGGGGTTCAAGACCAGCTGACTCTTCTTCACCGCGGATAATCGGCCAACCGTAGTTCCGGCCCGGCTGAATCACATTCAACTCGTCGGTGGCGCTCGACCCGTGCTCGGTAGCCCAGAGACGCCCCCGTTCGTCCCAGGCCACCCCCTGTGGGTTCCGATGTCCCAGCGAATACACCGGGGAGCCCGGAAATGGATTGTCCGCAGGAATCGAACCGTCCTCCTGAAGCCGGAGGATCTTGCCTGCCAGCGATGTCACATCCTGTGCCAGCTCGGGCACAGCGGCGTCACCCGTTGTGACATAGAGACAGCCGTCAGGACCGAATCGGATGCGCCCTCCGTTGTGAGTCCGGGCGCCGGGGATACCGTCGATGATCGTACTCGCGTTCCCCAATCCCGTATCACCCACTCGGTAACGCAGTACACGGTTGGAGAGCGACGAACCGTCCACGTACGTGTGGTACAGGAAGACGTACGGCTGCTGCTCAAACCGGGGGTGCACGGCGATGCCGAGAAGACCAGCCTCGCCTTGATGCGCCACCATTTCGATCTGTGCCATCGGCTGCGCCAGGAGCCCCCCCGCGCCGGCGTACACGCGAAGCCGGCCCGGCCGTTCCGTGATGAGAATCCTGCCGTCAGGCAGGAAGTCAAGAGCCCAGGGGATCTCGAGACCGGACGCGAGCACGTGCGACTGCAGCCCGGCCCCAGGCGCCGGCCCCCCATCCGGGACCACAGAGCGGGTGCATGCCCCAAGCGTGAACAACACAGCCACGGTCCACGCAATCCGCAGCACACGCAGAGACAGACTGCGTTTCACCTCTCCTGCTCCAGAGTCGTACATCCCTTCGGCTCACACAACCGGCCAGCCTCTCTGCCGGTACGCCTCATACATCACCAGCGCGGCAGCCACCGAGGCATTGAGTGAACCTATGGCGCCACACATGGGAATACTCACTATCGCGTCGCACTTCCTGCGCACCAGGTCCGAGACGCCCGTTCCCTCACCACCGATGACAATCGCCGTCGGCGCGGTGTAGTCGACGGTGGAGTAGCGTGACTCTCCACTGCCATCCACTGCCACAATCCACAGCCCTCTTTCCTGCAGTGCAGCGATGGTATAGGCGATATTGGTGACGCGCGCCACGGGCACATGCTCGATCGCGCCAGCCGATGCCTTGGAGACGGCCGCCGTCAGACCAACAGCTCGTCGGGAACGCGTTACCACGCCGTGGAACCCCGCGGCGCACGCCGTCCGCAGAATGGCGCCCAGGTTCTGAGGATCCTCGATGCCGTCGAGGATGCAGTACAGCGGCGCTTCTCCTTTCTCCATCGAGCGCTGCAACAGACCTTCAAGTGAGGCGTATTCTCTCGGCGACGCATAGGCCAGCACGCCCTGATGCACCCGGCTTCCACTCTCCTCATCCAGCAGGCTCCGCGGCACGTAGCTGACCGGAATCCGGCCGGTGCGGGCGAGGTACAGTATCTCCGCAACGACGCTGTGACGGCCGCAATCACGCGCCAACAGAAGTCGATTGATGCAGCGGCCCGCCCGCAACGCCTCAAGCACCGGCTGTCGACCTGCGATGATATCGGCCAATGGCTCTGCCTCCAGTGCGGTCACTCAAAACCCAGCTTGACCCGTCCGGGACCACCACCCCACCGCTGCAGTACAATACCACAGTACACCTCAGACACCTTGCCTCCGCCAAGGCTTCGGAAATGCCGAACAGGCGCTGACACAACGGCGGCGTGGGTGATCTGGCTTCGGACCTGCGTCGCGGTTGACCGAAGCAACGATATACGGTACGTTGAATCCATCATCAGGCAGCAACTGCACATCCGGGCACACCGGACAGCGCTCTAGATCGGGGGAACGAGATGACCGTCAGAATTGTCACGGATAGCACAGCCGACCTGCCCAGCGAGATCACAGAGGAGCTGGGCATCACTGTTGTTCCACTTCATATTCACTTCGGCGACGACACCTTTCAAGACGGTGTAACAATATCGACCGAAGGCTTCTACAACCTGCTGACCACCGGCGACATACTGCCGAAGACATCAGCTCCTTCTTCCGGGATGTTCATCGAGACGTATGAACGGCTCGCCCAGGAAGCTGACGACATTCTGTCCATCCATATCTCGACAAAGTTGAGCGCCACCTATGCCTCCGCCCTGGTGGCGAAGGATGGGGTCGAGTCGCCCTGTCGCATCGAGCTGGTCGACTCGCTTTCAGCATCGATCGGACTGGGCCTGCTGGTGGTCCAGGCGGCGCGAATGGCGAAAGCCGGCGCCTCGCTCGATGACCTCCTGCGAAGAACGAAGGCATCGGTGCCGCATACCCGGTACTTTGGGGTGGTCGACACGCTTGAGTATCTGCACAAGGGCGGCCGCATCGGCAAGGCGGCGACGTTCCTCGGGTCAATGCTCAACGTCAAGCCCATAATCGGCTTGAAAGATGGCATCGCACATCCCATCGAACGCGTGCGCGGCCGTGAGAAAGCGATCGACCGGGTGTGCGAGATGGTCTCAGCGTTTGGCAGCATCTCAAGCCTCGCGGTCGCACACACCACCGGCGAGGCTGAGATGGAGGTGCTGGCAGCACGGTTAGCCCAGTTCTTCCCGCAGGACGCGATTCTACGCAGCCGCTGTGGCGCCACACTGGGAACCTACCTCGGCCCAGGGGCCCTCACGGTGGCGCTCATCGCAGACGATGGCGAGGAGGCAGTCATCGAGAGTCCCGGGCACTGACCTCGATCGCTCGGGGTTCCGCTCGCCCGGGTCTCGTGTGGCCAATTGGTGCGGTTTGTGTTAGGTTAGCGCTGTGACCGTAAGCGTGGTGACTGACAGTACGGCTGATCTGCCCGCAGAAGTCGTCGAGGAACTGGGCATCGTCGTAGTGCCGCTGCACATCTACTTCGGTGAACAGCACTTCCAGGATGGCGTAACCATCACCAAAGACGAGTTCTATCGCCGTCTCTCCACCGCGGGCCAGCCGGTTCCCAGAACCTCCGCTCCTTCGACAGGAGAGTTCGCCGCAGTCTACGACAGCCTCGCCAGCACGTGCGATGAGATCGTCTCCATCCATCTCTCACCCAAACTGAGCGCGACCCACGGTGCAGCGGCAGCAGCCGGGAGCCTCATGCGGCCGAAATGCGAGGTCACGGTGATCGACAGCACCAACGCGTCGCTGGCACTCGGACTGCTGGTGCGGCAGGCCGCGCAACTGGCGCGGGCGGGCGCCACGGTGAGGCAGATTGTGGATGCCACGGCAGCGGCCATTCCCCGGACTCGATTCTTCGGCGTGCTGCAGACACTGGAATACCTTCGACGCGGCGGCCGCATCGGCGCCGCCACCGCGCTGCTCGGCGCGCTGCTCAACACAAAGCCGCTGGTCGGCCTGCGCGATGGCATGGCCTACCCCATCGAGCGAGTGCGAGGCAGGCAGCGTGCCCTACAGCACATCATCGATCACGTAGAACGCCACAGTCCGCTGACACAACTGGCGGTGGGCCACACCACGGACGAAGAGGGCATGCAGTCGCTGGCACAGCGGCTGTCGCATCACTTCCCGGCGGAACGCATGCTTCGCGCGCAGTGCGGCGCCACACTGGGTACCTACCTCGGACCTGGCGCGTTCGGCGTCGCACTCATCGAGGCACCGGCTTAGCCCGGGGGGCAGCGGCGTTTGCAGCCGGTACGCCGCAGCCTGCAAGAAAACAAGGACGAAGGTCACAACCGGCGATCGGCTCACCTTTTGCCTTCATATTGCGTATAATTCACAAAGGCTTAACATCAATCTGGTATTACTGTACACGTCGCGCAGGGTGAGAACAGCCTCAGGCGTGACGAGTGCTGGTTGCCTGTTCTGGAGGTTACGACGTATGCGCAAGACCGGTTTGACCATACTCATGCTCGCTGCGGTTATGCTCGGTGCACTCGGGCCGACCCTGGCCACACCGGCGATAGTGCACGCGGCGGACGACTCGACTGAGGCGTTGCGGCCCGACAGCATCAAGGTCAGCTGCAAGTACCCATCTTCCACCGGCCCGGCTGACACGACGTTCATGTATTCCATCGAGCTGATGTATCAACTCACCGATCTCGATCCGATGATGGGGGATTACGACACCGGACGACTGCAGAGCCGGACGTTCAATTTCGACATCTCGGCGCCTCCGGGTTGGGAGGTGTTTGTCGCCGAGTCCAGTTGGAAACTCACCTCACGCATCAAGGCCATGTCGCTACGTGCCCTCGGCGTACCCACCAGCATGGTGGTCGTTGCCACTGCGCCCTGGTGGGAGAACATCGAGCCGGGAGAGTACCCCATAGAACTGAACGTGACCGCAGCCGACGGGGGCACCAGCGACTCGTTGGCCCTGAAAGCCGTCGTCACCGCGTGGTACGGCATCGATGCAACGACCTCAGACGGTCGTCTGAATGCGAAAACGAGCGCCGGCGCCCCCGCCATAGTCAACCTGATGGTCACCAACACGGGTTCCGCCGCCCTCGACAACGTCTCGGTCTCATCTACCACGCCTTCAGGCATCGCCAATGAGCAGTGGGTTGTCAGATTTGAGCCGGAGTCCATCACGAACCTTGCCCCGGGTGAAGAACGTGAGCTCAAGGTCTCCGTCACACCACCGGAGAAGGCCATCTCCGGCGATTACTACCTGACGCTGTCACTCGACAGCGAGCCCGCACCATCCAACATCAATCCGTCGCTCGAGTTGAGAGTGTCTATCGCGACTCGTCCGATGTGGGTGCTGGTGGGTATCGCAATCGTCGTCCTGGCGTTCGCCGCACTCATGTACGCCTTCTATATATTGAGGCAGCGCTGACGCGCACTCGGACCTGAGAGCTGAGCTGCACCCTGAGTCGAGTGTCAGCCGCCCAGTGCCACGCTCAGGGCGTGTAGCTCGCCTCAGGCGCTACAGCCGGCGGCGTGCAGTCGGACGAATCGGGCAATCGAACGGTCGTAGGTCCGCTCCACCTCGGGCGCGACCAGGAATACGGGCAGTTCGCCACCGCTACGATGGCAGGCAACGCATTCACAGCATCGCCCGTTCCGGCCACACCGCGGATAGCTGCAGTTCTACCTCTTGAGGTTGGATTCCCCGCATGATGCTTGCCAGCGGTTCTCGCTGGATTGCGGTCCCGCGGCGCCCCCACCCGCAGCGCTTCCCAGCCGCAGAGCCGCACTGAATACGTGAGCTGCCGACTCAGCCCCGACCACCCGCATGGGCAAGCCCGAGAGTGGCTGCCAGCGAACACCCCCCAAGCAGGATGATGGTGGCGCCCGACGGCAGGGCAAGCACATAGGACAACCAGAGACCGCCGATGGTGAACAACGCTCCCAGCGCCACCGACAACAGCATCATACGCTTCATGTCATGGGTGAACTGGCGCGCCATCGCCGCCGGAAAGGTCAACAGGGCTATCACCAGTATCATGCCGACCACGCGAATGAGCACTACGACCGTCAGAGCGATGAGGCCAAGCAGCAACAGCCACAGCCGCTCGACCGGAATTCCGGAGGCGGTCGCATACTCCTCGTCAAACGACACGGTGAGGTACTCCTTGTACAGGGCGACGGCGACACCGACGATGAGTACATCAAGGACCAGCATGAGAAGCAGGTCGCGTGCCGGCACCGTCAGAATGTTGCCGAACAGGTACGTCATGAGGTCCGGTGCGTATCCTGGCGTCAGGCCAATCAGAATCACGCCCAGCGCCATGCCAGTCGCCCAGAGTACCCCTATCGCCGTGT
>CAYNXN010000046.1:0-10590 GCA_964401175.1 uncultured Dehalococcoidales bacterium
TGCTGGAGAAACGCGACCGCCTCCTGCTGTTCGACGCCGATCCATCGTACGAAGAGGGCGTCATCGGCCTTGTCGCCGGCAAAGTGTCGAAGGAGTACTACCGGCCGGCTGTCGTGGTCACTCGGGGCGAGGACCTCTGCCGCGGCAGTGCGCGCAGCATACCGGAATTCGACCTTGCCGCCGCGCTGGAACGCTGTGCCGATATCCTTGTGAGCTTCGGCGGCCATCCCCTGGCTGCGGGCTTCGCGGTCGCACCCGACCATCTGGCGCTGCTTGAAGAGCGGCTCCTGGCACAGGCGACTGAACAGCTCACCGGTCTGGACCTGCACCCGAGGATAGAGATAGACGCCGAGGTCAGGTTCAAGGACCTGTCCCTGGAGAGCTATCGCGATATGCGTTCGCTCGAGCCGTTCGGCCAGCAGAACCCGGAACCCTGTTTCGTTACCAGGGGCGTTGAAGTGGTTGAATGCCACAGCTTCCGCAACCACGAGAAGTGGTCCAGCCTGCGACTGAGGCACAACGGAGCGCTTTGCGAGGCGGTGGATTTCCGGACGCTGCGCGGCCCGGATGATATTCCCGCACTGATCGACGTGGTCTACAATCTACGGCTGCGCCGATGGAACGGAGATGAAACGCTCCAGGTACACATCCTGGACATGGCCCAGTCAGCCATCAGTTGAGGCAACCTGCCCTCGCGCATCTCTCTGGAAGTTGCGCCACTTCAGCACCAGTATCGGCACGCACACGGCGATGATGCCCAGGCCTATCACCTGTGCCTGCTGCAGGCCAAACGCATAGGGGTCGTTCGTCCTGAAGAACCGCACCGCGAAGTCCCCCGCCGCGTACAGAATGAGATAGATGAGGAACGACGCCCCATCGGGTTTGCGTCGCCCGCGCAGCAGAAACACGACCGCGAACACCACGAGGTTCCAGGCCACGAGATAGAGCTGCGCCGGGTGGACCGGGATGCCCTGATACTCGGCGAAACTCTGAGGATGCTCATAGATGATGGCACACGGTCCATCCGTCGGGCCGCCGTGACAACAGCCATTGAGAAAGCAGCCTACCCGGCCTATGGCCTGACCCAGAGGCGCGCCAAGCGCGACAGCGTCGCCGACGCGCGCCATACTGGCCCATGGAATGCCGGCCACGCGCGTATAGATGAACGCAGCCAGTGGCACTCCCAGGATAGCCCCGTACAGTCCAAGGCCGTCGAACCCAATCCAGTCGATGGGTTGACCCGGGTGCGCCACGATCTGGTCGAGGACGTGGACCACCCGCGACATCACCAGCCCTCCAATCATGCCCCAGAGGAACAGGTTCAGCAGCATCTCCTCGCCAATCTGGAGTCGGCGCGACTCGCGGTAGAGCACCACGAAGATGGTGAGCACGGCCAGGGACACCATGATGCCATACCAGCGAATGGTGAGGCTGCCTATGGTGAAGGCGATAGGGTTCCAGTCAGCATAGATCATGTGGTTGCCATGCAGCAACGCATCCGCCGCGTTGCGTCACGTTCAACCATAATCCTAGCACACATGCGCGCATGGTCAGGAACCCGGGTACGAAGAGATACGCGGCACAAAGAACAGGTTCGGCGCCCTGGAAAGGCGATGGGCCTATCAGGCCGCCCTGGCGCCAACCAGCCCCTCGAGCAACGCGATAGCCCCCTCCTTGTCCAGCGGATCGTTGTTGTTGCCACATTTCGGCGACTGGATACAGCTTGGACAGCCTTCAAGACAGGGGCAGTCGCCGACGAGTGCCAGCGTGGCCTGCCACAGCCGTTCCACCAGTTCGTACCCCATCTCGGCGATTCCCACGCCGCCGGGATACGCGTCGTAGATGTAGACCCGGGCCACACCCTCTCCTGCGTCTCCCGGCGTGGAAACGCCACCGATGTCGTTCCGGTCACACAGCGCGAACAGCGGCAACACGCCGATGGCCGCGTGTTCGCACGCGTGGAGCGCCCCGGCAAAGTCGGCACGGCGCGCCGCGACCCGGTCTACCGCAGCCGGCGGTATTTCAAACCAGAAAGCCCTGGTGCTGAACGTGGTTTCAGGCAGGTCGAGCGGCTCCTCCCCCAGGGGCTCTTCGGTGTATTGCCGCCTTTTCCTGAAGCCGACCACGTGCGTAGTCACCAGCACCTCGCCGCGACTCACGCGCGTGCCACCACAGTACTTCTCTCCTTCGACCGCTGTCACGCGGATATCGTTCAGTTCTCTGGCAACGGTGTAGTAGTCGACGTCACGCGCCTCAACCCACGCGATGCGAGCGCGGATATCAAGGTCACGCACCACGTACGTCTCGCCCTGATGCAGGTACACCGCGCCGGGATGAAGCTGTGACAGCGCGGCCGCACCATCGACCGTCTCAAGCAGCGCGCGCCGCGCGGCCTCCATCACCTGATACGACGCCCCGGCCGAACGGATGTTAACGCGCTGCGCCGGATAGTCCACACTGACGTCAGGGTAGTATCGCCCTCGACGCTCCCGCAGCAATCCCTTCGACGACAGTCGTTCAACCACGCCGGGAGCCACCTGCGACAGTACGAGCACCTCTTCCCGTTCAAGCGGCCGCTCCCACGCGGCGCAGAGCAAATGCGGTTCGAGCACATACGGATTCGCGGGATTGATAAGCGCATGCTCGAAGCGTCGTGAGAAGAAGAACGCCGGATTCCGCATGAGGTACTGGTCGAGCGGGCCGTCCTGCGCAACCAGAAGGCTCAACGAAGGGTTTCCACTGCGGCCGCTGCGGCCGGCCTGTTGCCAGGCGCTCGCCATGTTGCCCGGATAGCCGGCAAGGATGGTCGCATCCAGGTCTCCAATGTCGACGCCGAGCTCCATGGCGCTCGTCGCCACCAGCCCATCCAACTCTCCCTCGGCGAAACGCCGTTCGATCTCGCGGCGGTCGGCAGCGAGGTACCCGGCGCGGTAGGGGCTCACGCGCGAAGCAATCTCAGCCGGCAGCCGTTGCCGGGCATAGACGAAGATGAGCTCGGCAAGACGCCGCGTGCGGGCGAAGACGAGCGTCCTCACGCTGCGACTCACCAGCATGCACAGCAGTGAACTGGAGTCGCTGTTGTGGCTGCGCCGAGAGCCGCGCTTCTTATCCACGATAGGCGGATTCCACAGGACGAAGTACTTCTCGCCATGCGGACCATCAGCGCCTTCGACTTCCTCAAACGTCAGTCCGCACAGCTTCTCAGCATGCTCTCTTGCATTGCCGATGGTCGCCGAGCAACAGACAAACGTCGGATTCGCTCCGTACAGGAGACAGAGGCGCCTCAATCGGCGGATGATATTGGCCACATGAGAGCCAAGAATGCCCCGGTATACGTGCGCCTCATCGAGGACGACGTATCGCAGCCCGTGGAGATGCCGCGACCAGAGGGAGTGGTTCGGCAACACGCCGAGATGGAGCATGTCAGGATTGGTGAGCACGATACGTCCCCGTCTTCGTATCGCCGTCCGGTTCTCTGCCGGCGTGTCTCCGTCAAACGTCTCGATAACCGACGCGGGCATCAACCCGGGACTGGCGAGGCGCCGCAGGTTGCGCAACTGGTCCTGGGCCAGCGCCTTGGTCGGGAAGAGATACAGTGCAGTGGCGTCCTTATCACGCACCAGGGCATCGAGCGTGGGCACCTGATAGCACAGGCTTTTGCCGCTGGCACTGGGCGAGTTGACCACCACATGCGCCCCACCAAGCAACAGGTCGATCGCATTCGCCTGGTGCCGATACAGCGCATGTATCCCTACCTTCCGTAGACGTGCAGCCACGGCGGGAGCAAGTAGACTCTCCAGAGAGCCATACACCGCCTCCGATGCCGGAATCTGCTCTACATGCACCAGTTCACCGTCGTACTCAGGCGAGGTGATAACCTGGTGCAGGAATGCCGACGGTAGCATGACGCCCGCTAAGGAACGGGGATCACCTCCACATGCGACTCCAGCAACTCCACATCGGGGTAGTTGACAAGCACGAAGCCCACCACGTGATCCATCGTCTCCCGGGCATGATCGGCCCGGTTACTCACAAATGCGATGCCGATGGTCGACACCTGCCACAGCCCCTGCCCGTCAACTTCGCTGGCTGAGACGCGGAAGTGCTGTTGCAGCCGTGCCGTCAACGAATGGACCACCTGCCTCTTCCCCTTGAGCGAGTGGTTCTCAGGCAGCCGTATTCTCAACATGCCCACCGCAACATGCATGGTCGACGCAGCCATCACCTGCAATCACGAATCCGCATTCACAACGTTTTCGACATTCGCGCCGAAGGGCCGGTTCATCTCAACGTCTGGATCCCCGAGAACCAATTCAGCCGCATAGCCGGCCACCTCGGTCATGATCTCTCGGCAACTCAGTGCGTGTTCCCGGCAGAGCCAGTCATTCTGCCACTTGCGCGTCAAATCGCGGCACTGCGTCGAGCCAAATCTCTCGGCGAAGCGGTTGGGCAGTTGATTGAAGAGGCGGTAGATGCCGGGCCGGCCGTAGAACTGTTCCTTCGACTTCATCGCGACCTCGCGGCCTTCACCCTCGGGCAACGCCCTGCGACCGTGGACCGCGCTGACCGCAAGCACCGCACCGACCAGCGCGCCGCAGGTGTCGCCGTAGAGCCCAACACCACCACCGAAACCCGTGGCCAGTCGCAGCGCCTCGGGCGGGAGGTCCAGGTCACACTCACCCAGTACCGCTTCAAACACCGCCTCGGCGCAGTTGTAGCCAAGGGAGAAATTCTTCCGCGCCCGCTGACGAACTCGCTCGATGATCTCTGCGTCACTCATTATTGATCACTCCTTGAGATGATTCGAAGTATAATAGGCGACTCGGAGCGCGAGTTCAAATATGCCGTATTCAGTGGAGTGGACCGGAACGCACGTGCGGCTGCTGGACCAGAGGCTGTTGCCGCAAGAAGAGCACTACGTTGAGCTATCCACGAGCGGCGAGGTGGCGGAAGCCATCCGCACCATGATGGTGCGCGGGGCGCCGGCCATCGGCGTCGCCGCGGCGTATGGCGTCGTTCTCGCGGCCCGGCAAGGTAGCCAGTCGGAGCAATCGCGATTGGCTCGCGAGGCCCTCGACGCGCTGGCGGCCACGAGGCCGACGGCCGTAAACCTGTTCGCCGCCCTGGAACGCATGCACAGCGCGCTTGAGAGCGCGGGCGCCGACGTCGCCGCAGCGCTCTTCGCCGAGGCGCAACGCATCCACCGTGAGGAGGTCGACTCCTCCGCCTCCATAAGCCGCCTGGGCGCATCGCTGCTCCCCGAGGCAGCCACGGTGCTGACCCACTGCAATGCCGGTCCGATCGCCACCGCCGGCCACGGGACGGCGCTCGGCGCAATCATCGAGGGGCACCGGCAGGGGAAGGTCCGATGCGCCATCGCCACCGAAACGCGCCCACTGCTCCAGGGGGCCCGACTGACGGTGTGGGAGCTGGTGCGCGCCGGTGTGCACACGACGCTGATCACGGACTCGATGGTCGGCCACCTCATGCGCACCGAACGTATCGACTGTGTGGTGGTCGGAGCCGACCGTATCGCGGCAAACGGCGATGTGGCCAACAAGATCGGCACCTACAGTATCGCACTGCTGGCCAGGGCGCACAGAGTGCCATTCTACGTTGCAGCACCCTGCAGCACCATCGACCTTTCACTCAGAAACGGCAACGAGATTTCTATTGAAGAACGACAGGCGTGCGAAGTCACGGCATTGGCGGGTGTTCGAGTCGCTGCCGACGGTTGCGCAGTCCGCAATCCCGCTTTCGACGTGACGCCCCACCGGCTGGTCACCGCAATCGTGACCGAGCGCGGTATACTTTCAGCACCGTATGTTACAGCCATGAGGCATCTGGCCGGCAACACCGGCGGAAGGAGGCAGTGAAGTGGCCATCTACGAGTACTACTGTGCGAAGTGCAGGCAGGTATTCCCACTGCAACGGCCCATGTCCGAATCCAACCAGCCCGGCGCATGTCCAACCTGTGGCGCCGAATCGCAGCGCGTGCTGTCCAGCTTCGCCTCCAAGATAGACTACAACCTCCAGATACCCGCGCGAGAGCCCCTCAGACAGTTCGAGGAGTAGTGAACATGGACCTTTCACCACGGGCGCAGGAACGGCTGGCGCGCATCGGTGCGCTTTCCGAGGCTGACAAGGAACAACTCCTGAGAGAAAGGGAACTGGACAACGTCCTCTCTCCCTTCTTCACCGGCACGGCGACAGCCGAAGAGCTGTGGACGCAGGTCAAGTCGCTGGCCGAGACGCGAGGGCCCGCGACAGTGAAGCAGGCGCAGGAGAAGATCACGTCCACACTCCGCCTGCACATGAGCGACGATGACTTTGCGCGGCGCCGGACAGCACTACTGGCGCTAGAGACGCTCAAGCCCTCGGGCAAGTACTCAGCCCTTGAGTTGCTCATGGGTTCCATCGCCTCGCTGCGCCAGCGCTACACAGACACGAAGCAACAGGCACTGGAGCAGGTGCGGGAGCAGATGGAGGCACAGATACATGCCGCTGCGGAGCAGGCACGGCGCCAGGGCATGCTGGTGGACACGGCGAGCACGCTCGAAGCGACGCTGAAAGCCAGTCCGGAGTGGCGCGACTTCTCCATGCGCCACGACGGCGCAACACAGAAGACACTGGACGACTACCTCGCCCGCATCCGGGCGATGCTGTAACGGGCTGTGTCCGGAGGTCGGACGCGCGCGGTCAGTCCGCCGGCACGTGATGTCCGCACACCGATGACCGGGTGTCCGGGCCCCGACGACTCGGCCCGCATCCGCCAGGACGTGTTCTGACACAGCCCACGTCAGGCCCTGCCCCGCTCAGCTCGAATCCCTCCCCCATAGGCAGATTGCCCGCGCCAGGTGCTCCAACCGACCGTACAGCGCAACCCACGACGCCGCGACGCCTGCCTCTGCCCGGGGATAGCATACCGGACGACGCATCCACAACGGAGCACGTTCGGGCAGTTACCGCAGATGCGAACCGGCCGGGGAGTGGCAAACTGACGGTCCGCCGCAACGAGACAGTGCCTTGACACTGAATACAACGGGACCGAGCCCGGACGGGCATCTTTCGCGAGCAACGGCGCGAGAACCAGCGCGTGGTTGCATCCCTTCGGCCATGATCGGCAGCGGCAACAGGCGAGACAGCGATGCGCACGGTCAGGCCTATTGACATCACTGACCATTATGGTTAGCATGACCGTAATGGTCATTACGGTCCGATGTGTCCTCACGGTCATATCACACGTAATGGCCAGCATGCCTGCGAACGAGGAGGAGCGTCATGCTGAAGAAGATCTCGGCGCAGAAGGCCCGGCAGAACTTCGGGGAGCTCATGGACGAAGTAAGGCTGCGGGGCGACAGGTACATCGTCAACCGTGGTGACAGGCCCCTGGTGGCGGTCATACCCGTTGAGGAGTACCTCGCCTGGGAACAGGCACGCGAGCGACTGTACAGCCGGATAGTCCAGATGCGCGAACGAACGCGCAAAGAGGACACGGACTTGCTCGAGGGCGAGATCCGGCAGGCCGTCGCGGCCGTGGGCTGAAGCCCGATAGTCCCGCGCCTTTATGTGGAGAGTGGTACTCGATCACGCCGTTCTTACGAGTGCCCTGCTCAATCCGCACCGGTCCCCCGCGCGGCTGCTTGATTACGCGCTCGAGGGGCAGTTGCGGCTGTTCGCCACGCCTCGACTGGTGTCGGCGACGGGCAGGCTGCTACGCAGTGACGTGCTGCGCCGAAGGCATGGCTTGAACGACCGGGAGCTCTCGCGATTGCTTGCCGACCTGCCGGTGCTGCTCTGCCTCACTGCGACCGCCGCACGGACATCCGGCAGGCAACCCACGACTGTGGCGATGGAACTGGTGCGCTGTGCCCTGCGCAGTCACGCCGATTTCCTGGTCACGTCGCTGCCGCTGGATGTCAGCGCGGTGACACAGGGTGGCACACAAATCGTAACGGCCGACCAACTGGTGAAGCTGGTCGGCCGTCGTGTCTGAGTTGTAGTTGCTACCGGCTGATGCGGGTACCACCACCCTTGAGCAGCGTCTCCACTTCCTGCAGCGTGCACCAGTTGATGTCACCCGGAATCGAGTGCAACAGTGCGGCGTATGCGTTGCCGTAGCGCAGACCTTTCTCGACGTCGCCCGTGATGAGGCCATAGAGGAACCCGGAGGAGAAGGAGTCTCCGGCGCCGACACGGTCGATTATCTCTACGTCATACGTCTTATCCTCATACACCTTGTCATCGGCATAAACGATGGCCGTCCACTGGTTGCGCAGCACGGAGATGTCGGTGCGGATGGTGATGCACACCGCGTCGAAGCCGTAGCGCTGCCCCAGCTTCCGAGCAACCTCCTGGTAGCTGTCGCCCGTGATCTTCAGGACTTTGGCCGTGTCCTCCTCGGTGGAGATGAGCACATCGACGTACTCCATCAGTGGGTCCATGCATCTGTGCGCGTCATCCTCCGTCCAGAGCCTGACCCGGTAGTTCAGGTCACACGCCACTTTGCAGCCCGCCTGCTTCGCCGCCCGCAGCGCCTCAAGCGTGGCATCCGCGGCGGACTGGCTCAGCGCCGGCGTAATGCCCGTGGTGTAGAACCATTTCACATCCTTGAGAATCGCAGACCAGTCGAAATCCCCTGGCTTCACCTTACTCATCGCCGAATTCGCCCGGTCATAGATGACTCTGCTTGGACGCGGGCTGGCGCCAAACTCAACGAAGTAGATGCCAACTCGATCTTCCCTGGTCCACTGGATGAAGGACGTGTCGACCCCCTGCTCGCGAGCCTTGTTGCGAATGAAGTGGCCCATCGAATTGTCGGTCAGTCGGGAGACCCAGGCCGTCTTCAGACCCAGTCGGCTGACATTGCAGGCAACACTCATCTCAGCCCCGCCAGCGTTGGCCTCAAAGGCGAAGGCATGCTCTATCCGGCGGTAGTTCGGCGGCGAAAGCCGCAGCATTGTCTCACCGAACGATACTATGTCATACATTACAGGCTTCTCCTCCTCGGCTCGGTACAACTCACGACGTCCGGCCAGTCCTCACTGCGTCGATAAACTGCCGCGCCTTGTCGCTGATGACGTCAAACCGCTTCTCCGCCAGCGCCTTCTTGTCCACCAGCGCAGTGGCCACGGAGACGCAGGACGCGCCGGCGCGAATGAACTCCGGCGTGTTCTCCAGTGTTACGCCACCCGTCGGCGTCAAACGAACCTGGGGCAAGGGTCCCTTGATGTCCCTCAGATATTGCGGTCCCACAACGCCCGCCGGGAACACCTTGACGATGTCGGCGCCCGCGTCCCAGGCCGCAAGTATCTCAGTGGGGGTGAAGGTGCCGGGAATGACCAGTTTGCCGTAACGGTGAGCCATCCTGATGACATCGACGTTCAGATTGGGACTGACGATAAAATCAGCTCCATTCAATATGACCACACGGCACGTCTCGGGGTCCAGGACCGTGCCTGCGCCCAGCAGGATATCGCTGCTCGCCGTCTTCTTGAACTCGCGAATCGCATCGATCGCTCCCGGGACGGTCATCGTCACCTCGATGGCCTTGACTCCACCCCGGGAGACCGCGCCGCAGACATCGATGGCATCCTGCGTCGTCGCCACGCGTACGATGGCGATAACGCCGGATTCAAGGATCTTGTCAAGGTCAGCCTTCATATCGTTCATTCTGCCTCCTGCCATTGAGGTTGCTTCCCGCCGTTCAATCTCAACGCCGTCTCAGGCGCCCCCTTTGAACGGTAGTCACTTTCGCTCTGCCCGTGCCTGGGCCAGCTTCTCCTCGAAGTCCTTGCGCGCCGGTGTGAACACTTCAAGGAAGCGGGCTCCCTTCGGACCACTGGCGCCTGTGTGCTCGATATTGCTCGGGACCCACATGGCATCGCCAGCCTTGAGGGGATAGGCCTTACCCGCCAGAATCAGGTCGGCCTCGCCCTCCAACACATAGACCATCTGTTCATGCGGATGGCTGTGCATCGGCCCGCTGGCATTGGGCGCAATGGTGGCAAAGCTCAACGTGAGGTCCTTGCCACACACAATATTGGTCCGTATTCCAGGTCCCAGCGTCACCGCGGGAACCTCTGTGACCGTCACTACGTACTTCGCCTGTTCTTCCGCGCTGGCCTTCGGGTACTGCTCCGTCATGAAACCGTCCTCCCTTGTTTCTGTCTCGACTATTCTGTCATCACGACACCGCAGCATCAAGCTCGACCACCTATACGCTGCGCCCGGCGCATGATAGCACAGGCGTCCGAAGCCGCTGGCGCCGCACCATCCTCCCTCTCGCGTCATCACACGGTCTCATTCCCCGGGGAAGACTCCTGATGTTTGACTCCAACCCGGCCCCATCTGCTAAGGTGTTGGTTTCGGTCTTGCGGCGCGCCGTTCACGGCAGCACGGTCCCGATGTGAGCACCGACGGTGTAGCCAGGAATCAGCGCGACGGGGGACCAGTACTCACTGGAAGGAGGTCTGGACATGGTGGAGGTAACGGAGCGAGCCAGAGAAGAATTGAAGAAGGCGCTGGACGCACAATCTGCTGATTCGGCCAGCAGTCTGCGCCTCGCCCTGATTGGGCCCGGCGAATTCG
>CAYNXN010000047.1:0-10387 GCA_964401175.1 uncultured Dehalococcoidales bacterium
GGTTCATCGATGCGACCAGCATTGCGCTGGAGCTCAAGGCGCCCATCGCCATGAATATCGTCATGGTCGGCGCTCTGCTCGGCACCGGGCAGTTGACCCTGACCGAGGACGACATCAAAGCTGAGCTGCAGGAGAGCCTGCCTCCGGACCGACTCGCACTGAACTATGAGGCGCTTGCCCGCGGCATCAAGGCAGTTGCCTGACGCGGCCCATGTCCGAATGACGCAGCAACGGAGAACAGCCGTGTACAAGGCGCCACGAGGCACTGTCGACATCCTGCCGGCGGACCAGCCTTACTGGGCTCACGTCCAGCGGCGGGCGGCCGACGTCTGCCAGCTCTATGGCTACGAGCGACTCGATACTCCGATCTTCGAGGACTATGGCCTCTTCGCCAGAAGCGATGCCGGCGGCACCGATCTGGTGGAGAAGGAGATGTATGTCTTCGAAGATCGGAGCGGTCAGAAACTGACGCTGCGGGCTGAGAACACCGCTCCCGTGTGCCGCGCCTATCTGGAGCACGGCATGTCCAATCTGCCGCAGCCCGTGCGGCTCTACTATATCGGTCCTACGTTCCGCTATGAGCGGCCACAGGCCGGACGCTACCGCCAGCACCACCAGTTCGGCTGTGAGGCGCTCGGTGATGCCTCACCGAGCCTGGACGTTGAGGTCATCGAACTGGCGCTGGGCTTCCTCTCCTCCCTCGGCCTGCAGCAGCTCTCCGTGTTGCTCAACAGCATCGGCTGTCGCCAGTGTCAGCCACACTACGTCGAAGTGCTGCGACAGCACTACGAGGGACTCGCGTCACAGGTATGCGACGACTGTCGCGTGCGCATGGTCCGCAATCCGCTCCGCCTGCTCGACTGCAAGGAGCGGTCCTGCCGCAGCATTATCGACGAGGCCCCCAGGATATCGGACTACCTCTGCCCCGAGTGCGAGGCTCACTTCCATGAGGTTCAGGCGCAACTCGATGTCCTTGGCATCCCCTACACGCTGAACCACCGTCTGGTGCGAGGACTGGACTACTACACTCGTACGGTATTCGAGATCGTGCCACGACGGGAGGGCGGCCAGAGCGCCATCGTGGGCGGCGGCAGATACGACGGACTCATCGAGCAGATCGGCGGCAAGCCGACGCCGGGCGTGGGCTTCGCCACGGGCATAGAACGCATCATCCTGAACTTGAAAGAACAGGAGCTGGGGGCTCCCCGGCTCGCGGCGTCCCCGGTCTATCTCGCGCATGTCGGCGACGCGGCGAGACACGCGGCGGTCATGCTCGCCGCCCGACTCAGGTCGGAGAATATCAGCGTCGTCGCCTCCACCGGGGGCAAGAGCCTCAAGGCCCAATTGCGGCAGGCCAACAGCCTGGGCTCGTGCTACACCATCATCCTCGGAGACGATGAGGTCAGGTCCGGGACGGCGGTGCTGCGCGACATGGCGGCGAATTCGCAGGAGATCGTGCCACAGGACGGACTCGCCGCACGGCTTCCCGGGGCATGAGTTCGGCCACGTTCGCGCAATCGTAGCTGCCGGTACTCCTCTGTGCTATACTAACCGTGTGTCTTCAGCTACGGTTGCGCTGCTGTACGGTTGCCCGGAACCGGCACACAGCCACCACTTCTCTAGACTTCACCAGAGTCAGTAGGAATCAGGGGATATCTCCGCATGCCTGCCACTGAAAACGAAAAACCCGCGCGCCGGAACTACACCTCCGGCGACATACAGATACTCGACGAGATCGAGGCGGTCCGACTCCGGCCCGGCATGTACATCGGAGGCACGGGCTTCGAAGGCCTGCAGCATCTGCTGTACGAGATCGTATACAACAGCATCGATGAGGCGCTCGCGGGCTATTGCGACCGCATCGAGGTGGTCATCCACCAGGACAACAGCATAACCGTCCGGGATAACGGGCGAGGCATTCCGGTGGACCTCATACCGTCAACCGATATCACCGCGCTCGAGGCGGTGATGACGCGTCTGCATGCCGGAGGCAAGTTCGGAAACCATCTCTACAACGTCTCCAGCGGCCTGCACGGCGTCGGAGCCTCCGTCGTCAATGCGTTGTCCCGCCGCACACGGGTTGAGGTCCGCCGCGACGGCAAGGTCTACCTGCAGGAGTATTCCCGCGGCGTGCCGACCAGTGATATCAGCATCATCGGAGAGTGTGATACCACCGGTACATGGGTCACATTCCTGGCCGACTCGGACATCTTCGAGGACATAACCTACGATTTCGACGTCACCGCCCAGCGGCTGCGTGAGCTGACCTTCCTCAACAAGGGCATCCTCATCCACCTGCGTGATGACCGTAACGGCGAGGAACGCACCTACTACTTCGAGGGCGGTATCGCGAGCTACGTCGCCCGGCTGAGCCACGACAAGAACATCATCCACCCGCAGCCGATATATCTCAACGGCGTGGCTGACTCTTCCTCGGTAGAGGTCGCCATCCAGTACAACGATGGCATGGCCGAGAACGTCATCTCCTTCGCCAACTGCGTCAATACGCGGGACGGCGGCACACACCTGACCGGTTTTCGCGCCGCGCTCACCCGGGTACTCACCGACTACATCAGAAAGAACAAGCTGATGAAGGACAGCGACCCCGGCCTCAGCGGCGATGATGTGCGTCAGGGGCTCGTGGCCGTGGTCAGCGTGAAGCTGCCCAACCCGCAGTTCGAGGGCCAGACGAAAGCCAAGCTTGGCAACCCCGAGGTTCGCAGTCAGGTGGAGTCCATCGTGGCCGATCAACTGGGCCTCTACCTGGAGCAGCATCCCGACGACGCTCGCCAGATCGTGGAGAAGTGTCTCGTATCGGCGCGGGCGCGCGAAGCGGCGCGCAAGGCCAGGGAGCTGGTCTTCAAGAAGAGCTCCTTCGAGACTTCTACGCTACCGGGGAAGCTGGCCGACTGCTCCGAGAAGAATCCCGAGTTCTGTGAACTGTACCTGGTGGAGGGAGACTCCGCCGGCGGTTCAGCGAAGCAGGGCCGCGACCGCCGCTTCCAGGCCATTCTGCCGCTCAGGGGCAAGATCCTCAACGTTGAGAAGGCCGCCAAGGACAAGATCCTGGCTCACGAGGAGATCCGCGCACTCGCCACCGCGCTGCGCGCAGGCGCCGATGGCCTGGACCTCAGCAAGCTGCGGTATCACCGCATTATCATCATGACGGACGCCGATGTGGATGGCGCCCATATCCGCACTCTGTTGCTCACGTTTTTCTACCGTCACATGCCCGAGCTTATCGAGGAGGGCCACCTCTTCATCGCGCAGCCGCCTCTCTATCGCGTCCATTCGGGCAAGCGAGAGATGTGGGTCTACACGGATGAACAGAAGAACGAAGCCCTGGCCTCATTCGGCGCCAAGGCCGAGGTCCAGCGCTACAAAGGTCTCGGCGAGATGAGTCCGGAGCAGCTCTGGTCGACCACGATGAATCCCGAGTCCAGGACATTGCTCCGCGTTGAGATCGAGGACAGCGCGGCAGCAGATGAGGCCTTCCAGATGTTGATGGGCACCGAGGTGGAGCCCCGAAAGAACTTTATCCAGGAACACGCTGAGGCGGTCGAGAATCTCGACGTCTGACGGTCACGCGGGCCGATACAGCCCGTGTGCGATGATGTACTTCTCTACCTCTCCCGGCACCAGATAGTCTATCGGCAGGCCTCGGGAGACACGGTCCCTTATCCCCGAAGAGCTGATCCCTATCATCGGTGAGTCCAGCACCACCACGTTGTCCGTGGACACTCCCCCAAGTTTCTTCGATACCTCGTTGAGTTCGGGCAGATTGCTTCCGGTTCGAGGTACTACCACCAGCCGGCACAGCGATACCAGGCGTTCAGCATCCCTCCACAACGGCAACTCAACGAAGCTGTCCAATCCCATGAGCAGAAACAGTTCTTCAAAATGCGCCTTTCTGTGCAGAGCATCGAGCGTGTCCACCGTGTATGAGGGACCTCCTCGTTCTACCTCGATGTTACACAACTCAAAGTGAGAGTGCTTCGCGATGGCGAGCCGAACCATCTCAACGCGATGCACCGCCGGAGTCACCACATGATCCACCTTCAACCACGGATTCCCGGCAGGGACAAAGAGTATCTTATCGAGCGAGAGACGAATACGGGCTTCCTCTGCGATGAATATGTGACCCACATGAACCGGGTCGAACGTTCCTCCAAGTATGCCAAGTCTCATGACTATTATCCCAACAGTTAATAGTTATAGGGTGAGGGATTATATCACTGGTCAGGGTAGTAATAAGCACGGTGCGGGATACGAGACACCTGTCGACATCAGCTTCGAACTGGGCACAATCTGTACTGAGCTGAGAGCGACTTGTCCACAGGTGAAGAGCCCCGGCAGACGCCGGGTATCAACAGGTTGTCTACGGGTTCCTGGACGGCGCCAGCAGGTCCAGCACGCGCGCGAGTTGTCGCTCCAGGCGGACGTTGCTGCTCAGTTCCTGCGTCATCTTGTTGCAGCCGTGCAGCACCGTCGCGTGGTTGCGGCCGCCGAGTTCGCGGCCGATGTCGGCGAATGAGAGCGAGGTTCTGGTGCGCAGAAGGTACATGGCGGCATGCCGGGCCAGGGCGGTCTTGCGGTCGCGCTTCTTTCCGAGGATATCCTCGAGCGATACGTCAAAGACCTCCCCGACGGCCTGCAGAATCGCCCTGCCGTCACCCGATGTGGATACGCTGGAGAGCAACCTGTGGACAGTCTGTGCAGTGACCGGCTCCCCGGTGATACGGGCCTGGGCGTTAAGATAGACGATGGCGCCTTCAAGTTGACGGATGTTGCCGCGTACCTCCTCGGCAATCATGCGTAACGCATCGGCCGGAATCTCGATCTCGGATTCGCGGAACTTCGACTGGAGAAACGCGATGCGAATCTCAAGGTCGGGAGGCTGGATACAGGCCACCATGCCGGACTCGAGCCGGCTTCTCAGTTTCTCGCTGAGCGCCTGAATATCTCGAGGCGAATGATCTCCCGCGACGGCGATCTGGCAGTTCCGCTGCAGCAGCTCATCGAAGATGTGGTAGAAGCACTGCTGTGTCTGGCGTTTGTTGGCGAGGAACTGTATGTCGTCGAACAGCAGCAGCGAGATGCCGTGGAAGCGCGAGTGGAACTCCTCGACGCGCTTCTGCTTCACTGCCATGACGAAGTCGTCGGTGAATCGCTCGGCTGTTGTGTAGAGCACGTCTCGCCCGTTCTGCTGCGCACTGTGAGCTACGGCCTGCAACAGGTGGGTCTTGCCCTGGCCTGTTCCGCTGTAGAGGTACAGCGGGTTGAACGTGCTCAAAGGGTTCTCAGCGGTCTCGAGGGCGGTGGCGTAGGCCAGCCGGTTGCAGGCTCCAACAACGAATGAATCAAAGGTGAATCTGGCTCCGTTCACCTCCGGCCGCGCCGGCGTGACAGTGCAGCCATCGGCCAGCGCCGACTCTAACTGGGGCCGGCGCTGTGTGCGGCCCCGCTCGTGTACGATGAACTGGACCTCCGGTTCCGCGCCGGTGACGTTCGCCAGGGTCTTGCGCACCATCGAATGGAGTCGCCTGGTGAGCCATTCGGCCACGAACGCACTGGGAGTGCCAACGAGGAACACGTCATCCTCGTAGGAGACCGCGTGTGTGCCGCGTAGCCACGTGTTGTAGTTGGCACGGCTCACCTGCGTCTGTAGTTCGCCCAGTGCCTTCTGCCAGATGTCATGAGCAGGCTCCAACACACCTCCAATAGCTTCAGAAAGACAGAGTACTCCACAGGGTATTGAAAAAGGGAAAGCTCAGGCTAGAAGCAGAATCAAAAGGACTGTCGGTGGGGGGATCGCTGGCATGGAAGTCAATCTACCAGAGGGCTGTAGCGGTCGCTAGGGAACCTTTGACATAAACGGGAGAAATCATTGAAAATGTCCCACATACGTGAGCGCACGAATCGTGTTCATGGGCACCCCCGACTTTGGTGTTCCAGCACTGAAGTCATTGCTGCGCAGCTCCCACGACGTGCTGGCAGTGTACACCAGGCCGGACAGACCTGCCGGCCGCGGCCGGCAACCGATGCCCTCGCCGGTCAAGCGTGAGGCGCTGTCAGCCGGTCTGCGCGTGCTGCAGCCGCCTTCACTCAAGGACGAAGCACCCGTGCAGCAGCTGCAGTTGCTGCGACCCGACCTGATCGTGGTCGCCGCGTTCGCTTACTTACTGCCACCTGACGTGCTGGCCGCGCCTCTGCATGGTTGTCTCAACGTCCATCCGTCGCTGCTGCCACGCTACCGCGGGCCCTCTCCCATCGCCTCCGCGCTGCTCAACGGCGACGCTGAGACGGGGGTCTCGATTATGCTGATGGACAGCGGTCTGGATACGGGACCGGTGCTCAGTCAGGAGCGGGTCCCCATCGACGACGCCTGCACCACCGGGACCCTCACTATGCTGTTGGCCGAGCGCGGGGCCCGCCTGCTGGTCAGCATGCTCGACCCGTGGCTTGATGGCTGTATCCGTCCCTGGCCTCAGGACGAGCGGGCCGCCACGTACAGCGCCAGGATTGCGTCACGGGATGGACTGCTTGACTGGACTCTGCCGGCGATGGTGCTGGCCCGCCAGGTGAGGGCATACAACCCGTGGCCGGGCGCGTACACGGTGTGGAACGGGCAACGACTCAAAGTTCACCGCGCCGAGGCTCAACCGCTTGAGTGCTCGGAGTCCCCGGGAACAGTGGCGCGGTTGCGGCAGCATGCCGGGGTGGGAGTGATGACAGGTGAAGGCGTTCTCGAGCTCGGCATTGTGCAGCTGGAGGGCAAGCGCGAGCTTCCGGTGGAGGAGTTCGTTCGAGGCCGTCGCGATTTCTTGGGCGCGCACCTTGGTGCGTGAAAGCTGACCTGGAGGAGTAAGGACGATGACACGACGTGTGCTGCAGCCCTATCAGTTGGGACCACTGACGCTGAAGAACCGCCTCATCATGGCGCCCATCACCACTGAGTATGCCGGCGTGCGAGGAGAGGTCAACGACCGCATCCTGGCGCACTATGAGGCGCGCGCACGCGGTGGAGTCGGCCTCATCGTCGTGGAAGCTACCTATGTGGAACCGGTGGGTCAGGCGTTCCCCAATCAGTTGGGCATCTACGATGATGCGCTGGTGCCGGGACTGAGGGAGCTTGCCGGCGTGATCAAGCGGCACAACTGCGTCGCCGCCATCCAGTTGCACCACGGAGGCCGAATGGCCAGGTCCAGCCTCACCGGCATGCAGCCGGTGGCCGCCTCGGCCATAGCGGATCCACGTGGAGAGATGCCGAGGGAGCTGGGCGAGGTGGAGATCCGTGCCACGGTTGAGTCCTTTGTGCGCGCCGCATTGAGGGCTCGCGTGGCCGGCTTCGGTGCGATTGAGCTGCACGGTGCGCATAGTTACCTGATAGATGGTTTCGTCTCCCCCGCCGCGAACAGGCGGAAAGACGATTACGGAGGTTCCGTTGCCAACCGGGCCAGATTCCTGATTGAGATACTCGAGGGCGTACGGAACGCCGCCGGACAGGGATTCCCGGTATGGGTGCGGTTGAACGGGCGTGAGTACGGAGTCGAGGGGGGGACGACCCTGGAGGAGGCTGTCGAGGTCGCTCTGCTTGCCGAAAGAGCCGGCGCTGTGGCGGTCCACGTCTCGGCTTTCGGGCCCGCAACGCCGACGAACCGGACCACAGCGGTATTCAAGCCTGCGGTCATCGCCGACCTTGCGGCAGCAATGAAACAGAGACTCTCGGTGCCGGTGATCGCGGTGGGGCGGATCACCGCAGACGCCGCCGAGGACTTGCTGGCGAGTGGCAGGGCCGACCTGATAGCCGTGGGCAAGGCGCTGCTGGCTGACGCTGACCTGCCGAAGAAACTCGCTTCCGGGCGTGAGGACAGGATCACACCCTGCATCGTGTGCATGCACTGCCGCGACATGCTCCAGTCGGCTGGCGCTCCCGGCATCTCCTGTCAGGTGAATCCCCGGCTGGGCCGGGATGCCGATGGTGCGCCCGCGGAGACGTCACGTCCGAAGAAGGTGCTTGTCCTGGGTGGGGGTCCGGCCGGGATGACCGCCGCGATAACGGCGGCGGAGAGAGGCCACTCCGTCACGCTCTGGGAGAGGTCTCCGGCTCTTGGCGGGCAGTTGCTGGTTGCGGCGGTGCCGCCACACAAGGACCGGATCAGGGCGTTCACCGAATACCTGAGGCGTGAGATACAGCGCGCAGGTGTCAGCATCGAGCTCGAGCGCGAGGCGTCCGCGGAGGCGATATTGGGGCTTCAGCCGGACGTCGCCATCGTGGCGACCGGTCCTCTGTCCGCCAGGCCGGACATACCGGGAGTGGAGTCGCTTCGGGCCGTCGATCCGGTGAGTGTATTGAACGGGTCGGTCAAGGTTGGCCGGAGGGTTGTCATCATCGGTGGCGAGATTATCGGCTGCGAGACGGCCGAGTTCCTCGCCGAACATGGCCGGGTCGTGACAGTCACGAGACGCGGCCCGGAGATGGCAACAGGCGCAGGTCCCTCTCTGCGGGCGTACTTCCTCGAGCGATTGCGGCAGAAAGGAGTGAGGCTGTTGCCCGGCGTGAGCTATGTAGCCGCCAACCCCGGATGTCTCAGCGTGAAGACCTCGGACGGACGCGAACTGCAACTCGAGGCGGACACGTTTGTGCGCGCCACTGGCTCGGTGGCCGACGCCAGCCTGGCGCAGGCCTTGAAGCAGAGAGTCCCCGAGGTCTGCGTGATCGGCGATTGCGCCGCGCCGCGGTTCATCATCGATGCGGTCCGGGAAGGCTACGACGTCGCCTGCAGAATATAGCCGCAGGCTGTTACAGGCCGATCTGCTCGCGGACCTCCCGCATTCCCAGTATGGTGTCTTCGATGAGATCGCGCAGTTCGACGCCGAGCATCTCGGCGCCTTTCTCGATGACGGGGCGGTTCACTCCGGCCGCGAAGGACTTGTCCTTCCACTTCTTGATGACCGATTTCGCCTCCATGTCTGAGACGCTCCTGGAGGGGCGAACCAGCGCCGCAGCGGTCACCAGTCCCGTGAGTTCCTCCACCGCATAGAGGGTCTTCGCCATGAGTGTGACCGGCTCCTCGTCGATGCATAAGCCCCAGCCATGGGATACGGCAGCCTGGATGTACTCCTCCGGCCAGCCCCGCTCCTCAAGGATGGAGCGTGTCTTGCGGCAGTGCTCCTGCGGGAAGCGCTCGTAGTCGAGATCGTGGATCAAGCCGACAACCGCCCACTTGGCCTCATCCTCGCCCGCCTTCCTCGCCATATAGCGCATGACTCCCTCGACAGCGTAGGCGTGCTTCAGCAGGCTGTCGGTCTTGTTGTACTCCTTGAGCAGCGCGAGTGCTTCCTCTCTGCTCGGCGTATGTACCTCCATCGCAAGGCCTCCTTGGTTCCACTTCCGGTTCGGAAAGCAGACTATAAACCGATTGTGTGGCCGAGGCAACCATGAACAGGCGTCTTCTTCAACGCAGGTGCTAGAATAGCCGCTCCATGGCTGCTCCCGACGCCGCCGGGGTTCGGAGCTACACGCGCGACCGGATGCTGTTCGCGGTGGCCACCTTCTTCTACTGGGCCTCGCTCTATCTGTACGTCCCCGTGCTGCCGGTATACGTCGACTCCATCGTCGCCAGCCTCGGCGTAGTGGGCATCGTCATCTCCTCGTACGCACTGCCGCAACTGCTGTTTCGCGTGCCTGTAGGGCTGTACTACGATGCGGTGACCCGGCACAAGCCGGCGGTCGCGCTCAGCATCGCCATGTGCGTCTTCGGTGCGGTTGGCCTGGCGTACGCCACCGGTGCGGCCACGCTCTTCCTTTCTCGTGCCTTGACCGGCGTGGGCGCGGCGGGGTGGGTGGCGTTCACCACCTTCTTCACCGGCTACTACCCCGCCGGGCGCTCGTCCCGGGCCATCGGGTCGATCAACGCGGTGAACCAGGTGGCGCTCGTGGTGGCAACCGGTACCGGTGGCATCCTGGCCGATGCCGTGGGATACCGCGGCATGTTCCTGATGGCCGCCGGGCTCGCCGGCCTGGGCCTGCTGGCCATCTCGTTTGCCCGGGAGCCAGCCGTCGCACGAGGAGAGCGACCCCATGGCGGATTCCGCGCCGTCGCGTCGAACCGCCTGCTGCTCGCAAGCTCCGTAATGGCGATCATGCTGCAGTTCGCCACCTTCTCCACCATATTTGGCTTCATCCCCTCCTATGGTGCGAGCATCGGGGCAACGAACAGTCAGCTCGGCGCTATCACAATGGTGACGCTCGGCGCCTCGGCCGTGGCCGCCCTGGCGTCCGTTCGGCTGGCCGAACGCTTCGGCTATTCCGTGGCACTGGCTCTCGGCGCGGCGTTGCTGGGAGGCGCGCTGTTTCTGGTTCCGGCGACCACTACCGTCGCCT
>CAYNXN010000048.1:0-10311 GCA_964401175.1 uncultured Dehalococcoidales bacterium
CAGCCTGCACTCCGTCCGTACGCAGGATCGCCCGCTGACCGCCGGTCACCGCATATGCCACCACCACGCCCGTGAATAACACCAGCCAGAATGCTGGCGAACCGAGGCCAGCGGTGTCGAGCACACGGACGGCGGCCACCAACTGGCCGCTGACCACACCCAACCACGCGACAACTACCAGGAGTCCCACAGCCGCGCCGGCCCGTTCCCCATAGAGTCGGGCCGCCAGCCCCGGTAACGTGTAGACATCGAACGAGCGAATCTTCGGTACGAGCAACAGCCCCAGAGCGGTCAGGCCGACCGCCCCAACGAGGGTCCACCAAGCGGCCGTCATTCCGCGCTCATACGCCATGCCAGCCACGCCAATGGTGGCCGAGCCACCGACCGCGGTGGCCAGCAGCGAGCCGCCTATGGCCAGCGGCGACCCGCGGCGTCCGGCCACGAAGAAGGCGGCGCGAGAGGAAGCGGAGCGCCCCGCAAGGCAACCGACGAGGAGAAACCCGAGGAGACCGGCGAGCAGCAGCAACGGCGTCATTCAGTGTCTCGCATGCACACAGTCGCCAGCGACTATCTCGTGCACGCGCCCGGCTGAATCACGCACGAGCAGGGCGCCGAGGCCGTCGATGCCGACGGCGATGCCGGTCACAGTCTCTCCGCCGACGATGCGGACCTCACGCCCGAGAGTGATGGAACGACGGCGCCACTCATCCAGAACCACACCCGAGACCAGGTGTGTCACGCGGGACTGCGCCTGCTCCACAATTTCGCGTGTGAGTCGCACCCGGTTCACAGGACCGCCGAGCAGCTCCATGAGCGACACCGCGTCAGGCGTTTCCGCGGTAACATGCGCGTTCGCATTGAGCCCTATGCCTACGTTGATGAAATGCACCGCATCCGCCTCGGCCTCCATCTCAGCGAGAATGCCGCACAGCTTCCGTCCCTGAATCAGCACGTCATTCGGCCATTTCAATTGCGGCGAAAGCCGGTACAGCTTCTCCAACGCAGCGGAAACGGCAACCGCCACCATCAGATTGACCCGCGGGGCATGCGCGGGGGGCAGCACTGGCCGCAGCACAAGTGTCATGTAGATGCCACCCTCGGGAGAAACCCAGGAACGGTCAAGCCGGCCGCGTCCCGCCATCTGGCGTCCGGCGATCACCAGCGTTCCCTCAGCCGCACCATTGCGCGCAAGCAGCCGTGCCGGCTGCATGGTCGATTCGGTCACGGGGAAGTAGTGCACCTTCGACTCCCACCCCGGGAACTCGCATGGCAAGGGCAGGTCGGGCACGGACAGCAACTGGTAGCCGCGTGACGATGACTCTATCCGGTAGCCGAGCGAGCGCAACTCGCGAACCTGCTTCCATACAGCCACGCGGGAGATGCCGAGGGCACGGGCCAGCGTCTCTCCCGACACCGTTCCATCCGTCGCCTTCAGCGTGGCCAGCACGTCGTGTCTCATTGTTAACCGGGGAATCGCCGAAGGTTAACCATCCAATTGTGCCCCTGTCAAGCAGGCATGGTTGGACAAACAAGGGAACGAACGAGTATGCTGTAGGGGCTCTGCCATGGAAATCGCCTGGTCCGGTCACTCCTGTTTCACCGTCCGAGGAAAAGAGACCATAATCCTCTTTGATCCCTGTCCGCCGTCCCATAGCTGCATCACCCGCTGGGGTAATCCACAGGCTGTGGTAGTGAGCCACCTGCATGAGGGACACTCATTCACGGGTCAGCTACCAGATACATGCCGGGTCTTCTGCGGTCCGGGTGAGTACGAGGTGGGCGGCGCTTTCATCACCGGCTACAGCACGTATCACGACAGCGAGCAGGGAGCCACCCGGGGCAAGAACACGCTCTATCTCCTTGAGATGGAGGGACTCACGCTGTGCCACACGGGAGACCTCGGGCACCCTCTGCCGGCATCGCTGCTGCGGGAGATCGGCAGGGTTGACCTGCTGTTCCTTCCGGTTGGCGACGTCTCCACGCTCAGCGTGGCGGAGGCCCGGGCACTGGCGCGGGCGATGCAGCCCCGCTTCGTAGTGCCGATGCACTTCCAGACTGAGACCTGCCGGCCGGACCTGGAGCCAGTGGGGACGTTTCTTGAGGCGATGGCAGTGCCCCAGACTGAGGCCAGAAACAAGCTGTTGGTGACCACCACCAATCTGCCACCCACCATGCAGGTGGTCACATTGACGTGTGACCCCCGCGCCGGCTAGGCTGAGACCTGCTCCTCTCGGCGATTGCCCGGACCTTTGACAGACTGAATATGCGTCCCTACAATTGCCGCACGTATGAGCCTCGCCTCTCGACTGTACCAGCTTCAAACCATCGAGCTGCAACTCCGAGACCTGCGGCGCCGACTGCAGGAGGCTGTGGCGCGCATCGACCACAACGATGAACTGTTGACTGCCGAGACGGACCTCACCACCATTGAGGCACGTCTCTCCGCAGCGCAGAAGCAGCAGAAGCAGCTGGAGTGGGAGGTCGAGGACCTGCAGCAGAAGATCGGCGGACTCAACGCGAAGCTCTACGGCGGCAGCGTCCGCAATCCCAAGGAACTACTCAGTCTGGAGGCGGACATCCAGAGCATCAAGCGGCACCTCTCCGGGAAGGAAGAACTCCTGATCGAGGCCATGGGCGAGTCCGAATCCATCGAAGCTGAGGCATCGGCACTGCGCCGAAAGGTCGCTGAACTGAAGGCGGCATGGGAGCAGGAGCGCGGCACGCTGACTGCGCTCAAGGCATCTCTGGAGGAGGACATCGCACGCCTCGGCCAGGCCAGGGCGGCAACGCGCCAGGAGATGGGCACGGACAACGCGGAACGCTACGACCAGATCGTGAAGGCGAAAGGGGTGGCGGTGGTGAGGGTCGAACAGGGCCGCTGCAAGGGCTGCAATCTGACCGTACCTGCCGGCCTGTGGCAACGGGCGCGGGCGGGCGAGATGGTTGAGTGTGGCAGTTGCGGCCGCATAATCTACGTCGAGTAGCCCTGCCACAGGAGTTGACCGTACGCTCTTACCACCATAGACTTACCCTGGGGCAGGCAGGCCGGGTGGCCGCCGCGCGCCGCGAGGCGCGGGGAGGAAAGTCCGGGCTCCACCAGGCAGGGTGCCGGGTAACGCCCGGGAGGGGAAACCCTACGGAAAGTGCCACAGAAACATACCGCCCGCTCGCGCGGGTAAGGGTGAAATGGTGAGGTAAGAGCTCACCGGCAGCCGGGAGACCGGCTGGACGGGCAAACCCCACCCGGAGCAAAACCAAATAGGGGGGCGAACACCACATGGTAGCGGCTCATGTCGCCGCCAGTGGCCCACGGTGTCTGGCCGATGTCCCCGGGTTGGTTGCTTGAACCTGGCGGTAACGTCAGGCCTAGATGGATGGCCACCGCCCCCGCGAGGGGGTACAGAACCCGGCTTACAGGCCTGCCTGCCCCTCTATGGTGAGGGCAATCGAGGCGTACCCCACCACCCGAGAGTAATCACCAATCACATCGCCGCTGGTAGCATACTTCAGCAGTTGCGCCCGTGTGGCGCCCCGCAGCTTCGCCGCATGCACCACCGCCGCAACCGGGCCGTAGCCGCACATGCTGCTGGCTTGCTCTCCCAATCTGCGATACATCTCAGCGCTGTCGAGGCTCTGTATCGCCTCGATGACGGTCGTATCCTTGCGCTCGGCACTCTGTTGCGGCTCATAGTGAGTGAAGTCGGTGCTGGCGATGATGACCACATTGCCCTCGAGCCGTGCCAGGGCTGTCCCGAGCTCCGTTGCGCTCTCGATGTCCTGCGCCAGCATGGCGATTGGAACGATACGCAGCTTCTGGCCATACAAGTGCTGCAACCACGGGACCTGGACCTCGACGCTGTGCTCGTAGATGTGAGCGGACTCATCCGGACGAACAATGCCGCCGACGAGCCGGCCGGCAGCGTCTTCGTCGACACGCGCATCACCCAGGGGAGTGTTCCAGGCTCCAGTGGTCCAGACCGAGATTGCCGTACCATAACCCGTGTGGTTGGGACCGACAATCACGGCGGTATCCACCACACCGTCGCGAGCGAGCGCGTGATACGCGTGCGCGGCAACCGGGCCGGAGGCCATGTAGCCGGCATGTGGAGCCACCAGCGCGACGATTTGCCTGGCTCCTTCCGGGTTCACTTCGGGCAACTCCCCCGGACCCAAACGGTGCTGATAGCACCACTCAAGCTGGTCAATCACTCCACTGCGGCTGGCCGCGTAAAAGGTCCCCGCAACCGCAGGTTTCCTTACTCCCATTACCCCGCCTCCTCCTCACGATCTCCCTCCACTTCGGGAGACTGTTGCTCTTCCGCATCGGCCTCGTTCTCCGCCGTCTGGCGACCCGCCTGATCTCGCAGCCAGCGATGCAATTCATCCAGCGCAGGCGGAACCACACTGAACACCTCGATATCCGTCGGAAACTGGAGCCGATGGCCTTCGCTCACAAATATGAGGCCGGATTCGCCCGGACCGAGTGTGCCGTCGATGACGGAGATGGCACGCTCATTCCGTTGCTTTGACGCCTGCGTGTAGAGGTCTCGTACCAGTTCACCAACCTTGCTGCTCGCGTACCCCATCATCATGAAGCGCTCCCAGTCGCTCACCTCGGCAGCCAACTCGCGATCCTCAAGCGCCTCCAGGACTGCGCCTTCGGCGCAGCGCGCTGCCGTCAGTTCGTGACTGAAGCGGTTCAGCTTCTTGAGCAACTCCAGGCCGGAATCTCCCGACTCGAATACGGACTCATGGTAGATGTGCCGCGCAACGCCCGCCTTCGCTTCAAGCCGGGCGAGTTGCTCGCCTGCCTGACGCCAGTAGCGCTCGCAGCGCTCACGATATTCAGGGGGAGCGCTATCGTGAGTGAAGACCAGAAACAGAAGGTAGAGCTTCCTGCGTGACTGGAACGATTCCACCGTAGGCCGTTCCATCCGCGCCAGCGGCTCGCTCACGATTCCTCCTTTGTGTCCGGCTCATCCTCCTGGCCCCAACTCTGCATGAACAGCTTGATTCGCTCGGCCAGGCGGGGGTCCGACTTGAGCCGTTCGGCGAACACCGGACAACTCTGCACCATCATGTTCTGGCCCATCGCCGCAACACCCTCCAGGACGCGTTCGATGTCGGGGTTGGACTGATCACCAAACATGCCGCCCTGCATCATCATTCTGAACTGATTCAGTTCACTGGAGCCTATCTGCACCGGCACGACGCAGTTCTTGAACCACGGACACTGCCGGCACTGTACCACCGCTCCCGCTTCTTCGATTATGTCTCCCATGGGAATACACCTTCCTTATGCAATAGGAATTCAGCGGAGTTCGTTTGATTCAAATCCTACAGACCGCCGAAACGACGCTGGCGCTGCGCGAACGCATCCAGTGCGCGGTCGATCTCCTCCTCACCAAAATCAGGCCACAGGACAGGACTGAAGTATAGCTCAGCATAGGCTGCCTGCCACAGCAGGAAATTGCTGAGGCGCAGCTCTCCTCCAGGCCGCACCAGCAGGTCCGGGTCCGGCATGCCGCCGGTGTAGAGCGCACTGCCTATGGCTGCTTCATCGACCAACCGGGAGGACGGTGACGCGGCGACAACCTGTCTCACCGCATCGGTGATCTCCGCTCTGCCGCCGTAGTTGATGGCCATCGCCAGTTCCAGACCTGCGTCACCGGCGCGAGGGGTACACGCTGTGTCAAGCGCGTCCAGCAGCTTCTCGGGCAAAGGCTGACGCCTACCGATATGCCTCAGAGACACTCCCTGCGCATTGAGCCGCGGGGCTGCGTCCGTCAACCATTCGACAAGCAACTCGAAGATGCCTTCCACTTCCTCCTGGGAGCGTTTCCAGTTCTCGGTCGAGAACATGTAGAGCGTCATATAGCCCACTCCCTTGCTCAGCATCCTGAGCGCCACCGGCTCGATGTGCGCAACTCCCGCACGGTGGCCGGCAAGGCGTGGTAATCCCTGGCGCGTGGCCCAGCGGCCATTGCCGTCCATGACAAACGCCACGTGCCGCGGCGTGGGACCGTCTCCAATTACACCCTTTGTACTCATGCGTTGCCGAATGACAGGTCGCCCCGCAGGCAGACGGGCGGCATTATAGCCAATCTGATCGACCGTATGCGACCCCTTGCCCCGCCCGGGCGCCAGTAACATGGCTGAGGCTGCATACAAGGGAGTCTGCATCAGGCGCGGCGGACAGCACGTTTCCGGCACTGATGCCTGACAGTCTGCCGCAAGCCACGTTATCATCTCACAAAGCGTGCGTTCCAGGCCGGCACAGACGCCGGCGTTTGGACGCACACAAGGAGCACACGGTGAAGCATCTCATCGCAGTAGTTTCAATCCTGACTCTGCTACTGGTACTCACGGCATCCCCCGTCTTGGCCGGCGGGGACAAGGTGAGGGGAGAGAACGGGCAGGGCTCGGTGGTTCAGAACCAGGTGATGGACCCCCCGCCCTTCCAGCCGTAGCTCCAGGGCGTATCGACCGACTGAGGCCCGCGCCAGGGCCGGCGCTCCGGGCCATCGGCGCGGCAGGACGATGCTGCGCTGTTGCTCTGCAGCCTCACGCCGCTCAGGGCGTGGTCCGGTGCTTCAACTGCCACAGCGCGGCAAAGAAGTGGCGCGTCCATTCGTTGGCTGCCTTACGATTGGCACAGAATACAATCCTGAGAGTCGGGTACAGCGCATACAACTCAGCCAGCGCCCTGGCGCAGAAGGCCGGGGTATAGTGATGCAGTCTCTTCGGATTGAGGAAGTCTTCGTACGCTGCCTCGATCACCAGGGCATGATGCGGGAAGGTGCACAACTCAGCCAGCCGCTGGTGCAGCACCGGCATGACGCCGAAATCAGCCAGCAGGTTGTCGACCGTCTTGCGCTCCACGACCGCGAGGCATGAGTCTCCATCGATAAGTGCATAGTCCCCACATAAAACCACCCCCCGTTGCACGACCATGCCGGGAAACCGCCAGGGATACCTTTCGCTGCTATCGATGCGGACGACCATTCCACCGGTGTCCGAACGGGGCAGAAGCCTGAACGCTGGCCGGCGCTGCTGCATCGACCGCTGCGTCAGCCAGAACACCTGCTCATAGCTCTCACCGGGCCGCCCCTTGTAGTCCTTTTGCAGGAACAGAAAATCGCACCGCTTGTACCGTTTGCGGTCGAGCACCACCGAGACGCGGCGCCCCCGCTCGCTGACGGCAACGATGTCCACGCGCTCCAACTCAGTGAGTGATTCATCCGGATCCGGTGACTGCTCTTCCCGCAGGCAGAAGATGTTCTTCCCCGCAGCCGGCCAGCGGTCCTGAGCGCGGAGGGTCAACCAGGGCCCGTCATCGCGAAGCAACTGCAGACGATAGGGAAACCGCTCGTTTCCCGTTCGTTCAAGAATCCAAGTTCCGAGAGCCATGGCCACACAGCGCAGCACCAGTCACAGATGCCGTTGGGGCGCCGCCACACCCATCTCCGGCTTTGTCACAGCACCGCAACGCCCCACCACACCAGTCAGCGGTTCGACCGCGCAAGAACGGGAGTGGCATCCCCTGCATCAGCCAACGATCACCGTGGGTAGTTCACCGGCGTACGGACCTCAACCGGACCTTCCGCCATGTCCTGCTGGAACAGGTTGGTCAGGGCACGGAAGACGGGTCCCGGCTTGCCGGTGCCCACCGTCCTGCCGTCGAACTTCACTATGGGCAGGATGGTGCCACTCGACATCATCATGATCTCGGCGCTCTCATACGCTTCGTACTGAGTGATATTGGTCTGGCAGATGCCCTGCAGCACGCCACTGGCGACGAGCTGCGTGGCGAGCTGTGACGCACGAACCAGTCCGACACCCTTGAGCATGCGGGCAAACGTGGGATACTTGAGAATGCCATCCTCGGTCACGATCACTACGCTCTCGGTAGACGACTCGGTCATATACCCGTTCTCGTCAAACCAGACGCCAAAATCCGCGTTGCTACGATGCGCCTCGAGACAGACGAGCGCGTTCAGAAGGTAGTCGGTCGACTTCACCTGGGCATAGAAGCCCGGCTTGATTGGCACATGTGTCGTCATCAGCGACACACCCTCGGTGAGCATGCGGGCAGGCAATGCGTCCTCAATCCTTTTCCGCAGTACGACCACGTAGAGCAGGCTTTGCTTGGGCGTCGTGGGGTCGCAGGCGAAGTCACCGATCCCGCGCGAGACGAACATACGCACGCCGCAGCTTCTCGCGCAGGAGATAGCGATGGTCTCAAGCGTGATCCGCCTGATAGTGTCCGTGTCGAACGGCAGGTCAAGCGAGATGATCTCGGCGGATTTCCTCAGCCGCGTCAGGTGCGCCTCCATACAGTAGGCGTGGCCATGCGCGACCGGGAAGTACTCGAAAATGCCGTCACCGCGGTTGATGATGTGATCATCCAGCGGCATCACCATCAGCGCCGGGTCCTTCACTACTCCTCCGAAGACGCTGGAGTACATCGCGAGGTAGTTCGAGGCTCCAGGCTCCCGCCACCCGGGCGACGCAGAGAAGATATCGTCGCGGGTCAGCAGCTTCACATCCATGTGAATTCTCCTTAATCAAGTGTGGGGTCGATACGCGTCGAGCAGCGCCTCCCGCCTCTGAAAGGCGAGGTATTAGTCTGCCGCAGCACGCGGCGCAACGCAAGTTCCGCTTTTCAAGTCCCGTCGTTGAAGAGTGAAGGGGAGCTTCTCGGGCCTCTCATCGAGGCAGCAGCTAGAGCGCCTGACATCCGGCGCAGTAGTAGATGCTTCCACCCATGTAGGCTTCCCTGTGTATCGCGGCGCCGCACACGTGGCATGGCTTGCCGACGGTGTTCCGGCTCAGCCTCGTCCTGTATCCGCCTGGCACGCCACGCAGGTCACTCTCGGTGTCTCTGCCACCTCCAGCCACCATCTCCGCCAGTGTGTTCCTGACCGATCCGTAAAGCACGCCTATGTCGGCGAGAGACAACGACACGAGCTTCCTCTTGGGGTGCATCCCGGCATTGAACAGGATGTCCTGGAGCACGCCATTGCCAAGTCCGGGGATTCGTTGCTCCGTGGCCAGGAAGGCTTTCAGCGATAGGTTCGGCGCTGCCGCGCCAAGGAGAGAGTCGAAGTAAGCCCTGTCGAAGTTATCCGTCAGCGGAGAGGCTTTCGCCTTCGCAATGAGATAGTACTTGTTGTCGTTCGTGTCCGCCACGTAAGCCCACAGCCCCCCGTACATCTGCACCGATGCGACCAGACATGAGCCTTCCTCGAATTCCAGCAGCAATTGATGCCGCTGCGGCCGAGGTTCCCCCCGTCTACAGTAGCGCAGGGCCACGCCATCTCCGAAGAGCATCCTGGCGTCGCCGGCGGCGATCTCGACCAATCCGCCATAGCTCTCGGCATCACTGACGGTCTGGCCCGTCAGCAGTTCCCGGTACATTCCGGGCGCGCCCGAATACCACGCCAGCTTATGAGGAGTGTGCGAGACGACCACATCGGTGATGCGCTTTCCGCGGATGAATTCGTTGCTCTGCCGAGCCAGCACGGCAGCCTCAGGTAACTCAATCATGTCTTCCCTCCACCAGCCAGAACACTTCGGGCGGCAGGCGCGACAACGCCGTATCGGTGCGTCAGTCGATAAGATCCACCTGAGTGCAACCGGCTCCACCGCGGCAACCATCCGCCATCGAACAGCGCGCCACCAGTGGGTGTTTCCTGAGATAGTTCCGCAGTTCGGAACGCAGTGTCCCGGTTCCTTTGCCGTGAATAACCCAGACCCGATGCAGGCGAGCCCGATAGGAGCTGTTCAGAAACCGGTCGACGAGGGGAATGGCGGCTTCAACCGTCAGCCCGTGCAGATCGATCTCGTCAGGCGTTCGCTTCATATCCGGATGCTCTGGACTTGATAATTATGGCCTGACTCCGGCGCCAACACCAGCACTTTCGAGCAGGTGGGTCGCTGCATCACGGTTGCCGGACCGCGCGCCGCAGCAAGGGCGACACAGCCGCAGACCTGCACGGCGGTGCGCACTCAACACAACAATCCGCGACCTCACTGTCCGCATGTCCGTGGCCTCATCTGCCACCCAGCAATCCTCCCTCCGTTGTGTAGTCGTCTATCAGCTCAATCAACACACCGTGCGCCGCCCGCGGCAGTATCCAGAAATGCCGCACATCGGTCCGGTCATCGCCCTGCGGATGCTCCGCGTACAGGCGCTCGCTGATGCAGATGCCGTCGTCCTTGAGATATCTGTAGGTGTCCTCCAGGTGGGAGGTGGCGAAGGCGACGTGGTGGACGCCTTCGCCGTGCTGCTGCAATCTGCGGTAGAGC